>CAMZHY010000028.1 GCA_947307005.1 uncultured Planctomycetaceae bacterium | reverse complement strand
CTTGAGTTTCCCGAAAAAGTCCAACCGGGCGAAAAGGTCCGGCTGACCGCGAAGTTCGCGCCCCTCGAAGACGGCGACCCGCTCTTCGGCGGACGCGCGTCTCTCGTCCTCTTCGACGCCAAACGCGACCTGACGCCGAGCGACGACTTCTCGTCGTTCCTCGCGGAAGTTCAGCCCGAAAGCCGTTTTCTCATGAGCCAAGACGCCTCGCCCCTCAAGCTCATGAGACCGACGGCGCCGCCGAAACGCCGCGCCGAACGCGAGACGATCGCGGACAGGGCGCCGCAGCGGCCTTCTCGATTCTGCTACGAGTATTACGTCGACGAAGCGCTCCCGCTTCCGTGGGACGTCGATATCGAATACAACGTTGAAGAAAGGAGAAAACTTAAGAGGCCCGTTCGTTCCGAGTTCGTCCTCGAAGAAGTCCCGAAGATTCCCGCGTCCACGAGTCCCGATTCGGTTCTCAAAACGACGGCGGCCGAGGAACGCGTCGACTCCCTCTCCTTCGAGTTCGACGCCCCCAAGACGCCCGGAACCTACCGTGTCCTCTTTAGAGCGTTCGACCGCGAAAAAGAATGCGCGACCTTTGTCAAACGCGATATCGTCGTCGAGTAGCTTTGATCCCGCAAACGCGCCGTCTAAACGGGTTCCGCCGACGTTCTCGAAGTCGAAAACAAGATCAACTCAGGGCTTACAGACATTCGCAACGTTGTTTTCCTTCGAAAAACGCGCCGAAAAGATTCGGCGAAGCCCGGGACGCCGCGGTCATTTTTGTAAATATCGAGGAATCCGTCGCTCCACGGTTGACGCCAAGCGACGCGATTCTTATGCTGTGTGGAGTAAACGTCACACAAGTCTTTCCAAACGACGTAAGGGAACGACATGTACAATATCGATTTTAACAGCCCTGTTCCTCTCTTCGAACAAATCGAGCAAAAGACGCGGCTCGCAATCGCGACGGGCGAGTTTCCGGAGGGAACGACGATTCCCACCGTTCTCGACGTCGCGAAGGCGACGACGATCAACCACATAACGGTGCTCAAGGCGTACCGACGCCTTACTGAAGAAGGGTTGCTCTCGCCGATGCGCGGCGTCGGCTTTACCGTCGTCAAGGGCGCCAAGCGCAAGTGCGAAACCTTTCGACAGAATTTCTTCGCAAGGCGACTCGAAGAGACGCTCGACGAGGGGAAACACGGGGGGCTCTCTCCCGACGAAATGAGAGAAATCTTCGAAGCCGCGCTAGAGAAGATATCCGCGACGATTCCACTGAGCGCCGCCCGTCAGATTGAAACGGAGGACGAGAGAGATGAGTGAAAACATCTTGAACGACGGCTACGATCCGTCGAATTTGGCTCAACCTTCCGTAAACGTCGTCGAATTTCAAGACGTCGTGAAGAAGTACGGCTCGAAAACGGTTCTCGACGGCGTTTCGTTTTCGATTAAGCCGGGTTCCGTTTTCGCGCTTTTGGGCGAGAACGGCGCGGGCAAAACGACGACGATCCGCATGGTTCTCGGGGAAACGGCGCCGACGTCGGGGCTGATTCGCGTCTTCGAGCAGAATCCGATGAAGCGCTCGAAGGATATCCGCGAGAGAATCGGCTTCATCCCGGAATCGCCGACCCTTTACGAATACATGACGGTCGGTCAGATCGGCAAATTCGCGTCGGCGTTCAATAAAAAGGGCTACCTTCAGCGGTACGCCAAACGCTGCGAGGAACTTGGGCTCAACCCGAAAGACCGAATCAAGTCGCTCTCCAAAGGCCTGAAGGCGAAGACGTCCTTGGCGCTGGAGTTGGCGCGCGACCCCGACGTTCTCGTTCTCGACGAGCCGACCTCCGGACTCGACGCGCTCGTTCGCCGTCAGATTCTCTCCGACGTCGCCGAACTCGGCGCGATGGGCAAGACGATTCTCCTCTCGAGCCATCAGACGGCGGAGGTGGAGCGCGTCGCGGATCAGGTCGCGTTTTTGAAGAACGGAAAGTTCGTCCTCATGGATTCCATCGAGAACCTCCGGCGGATGACGCGCGTCGTCGACGCGACGATCTCCGGCGAGGTCGGCGACGCAGCCGCGCTCGAGCCGCTTTTCGCCTCGATCTTTGAGGAGGAATACGTCGGGCTGGAGCGCTACGGGCTGCGCTATCGGATTCTCGGACGCAAACTTGCGCGCAATTACGAGGAGCGGCTGCGCGCGTCCCTCGGCGATCGCCTTCTGAAAACGGAAATCTCGGTTCCGTCCCTTGAGGACGTTTTCGTCGCGTACATGCGAAAACGACGGTGAGAGACGCGGGCCTTCCCCGATTTTCAAGACCGGAAAACCGAGCGCAAGCGGAGATTTTCAATGAAAAAGTTCGGCGCCATTTTCTATAAAGAGTTTCTGGAAACCCGCGGGCAAACGCTGACGTTCCTGATCGCGGGGCTCCTCGTTCCCTTCTTCGCGAAGTTCAACCGCTGGTATTATGTCGACAATTTGGAGCTAAGCCGCTTTGTTATGGGCGGAATCGTCGCGACGTGGCTCAACCTCACGGCGCTTTGCGCGACGGCGTTCGCGCGGGAACGCGAAGCGAACACGATGGAGACGCTGCGTCGGACGTCCCCCGACTGGCGCGTCGCCGCCGCCGGGAAATTTGGGTACGCGTTCCTGTCGACGCTCGCGCTCGGCGTCTTCTTCTTCCTCGTCACGCTCTGCGTCGACCTGACGCGCGAACAGCCGCTAACGACGACGTTCGCGTCCTTCTTCTCGACGAACTCGGGCTACGGTCTGAACGCCTTCCTCCAAGGGTCGGGAATGGGCGCCGCGTTCTGCTGGGGGATTTTCTGGACGGGGCGCGTCTCGCGTCAGATCACGGCGATCTTCCTCGCGTTCTTCTCGGCGATGGTCTGCGGAATCGTCGCGTCGACGTTCTTGCCCGCCGCGGAAGTCGATCTCCCGTGCTTTGCGGTCGGCGTCGTCGCCATGGCGCTCGCGCCCCTTGGAAATCGCTTCGGATACCGCAATCTCAACGCGCCCTTGGCGAGCGCGGACGAATCGGTCGAGAACGAAGGACGCGCGTCCGGCGCGAATCGCTCCCTCGACCCGCGAAATCCGAAGCTCAAAACCGTCAAGCCTTCCGCGTCCTGGGCGCTCCTGCGTCACGCGCTCGCTCAGACGGCGATCGTTTTCCGATCCCCCGCGTCGCTCCTCTTCGAAGTCGCGGCGGTCGTTCTGGTCTGCGCGTTCCTCCAGGCGTCGCTCGGACTCGCTTCCGCGCAAAAATCGGAACCGGGCAAGTTTCTCGCCTTGAACGCTCATATCGTTATTTCTCTCTTCGTCCTCTACTGCGCGGCGCTCGGCTCAGGGCTTTTCGCCGACCTCAAGATGAAAGGCGCGCCCGTCAAGGAGCGTTTTAACGTCGGCTTCGGACGGTATTGGCTCGTCAACGCGCTCGCCGCGCTGGTCGTCGTCTTCGTTCTATGCCTTGGCGCGTTCCTCTTTTCCGGCGGCGCGCCCGACGCGTCCCCTCGCTTCGCCCTCGCCCACGTCGCGCCTTACGCGGCGCTGCTCTTCGGTCTCGTTCTGTGGGGCGCGTCGACTCCAGCCGGACGCCTCGTCGCGACGGCGGCGTCGATCGTTCTCATGATCGCGATTCTCGCGGGGCTGAGTTCAATCTTCCCGAGCGACGACGCGCGTCTTGTCCCGTTCGTTTACGGCGTCGCGCTCCTCTTTGCCGTCGGGTCCGTCTTTAACGCCGCAGCGTGTTATAAAGGAAAGAAACCGGGGCTTATCGCGCTGGCGCCCGTCCTTCTCGTCGTCGTCGCGTTCGCTGCGACCAGCTGCGCGTTCAGGGCGCGGGAAGACCGTCTGGCGGGGATTCCCCAGAAGCTCGACGCGACGGGGCGCCCGATCTTCGAGAATCTTCCGAAGCTCAAAAACAGGAAGGACTACGAGAAATACGTCGAGCAAACGCGCCAAAACCTCAAGGTCGATCCTTTGTGCCATCCGTCGCAGGACGTGATGAACAATCCGCAGTGGCAAGACGTCGACAAAGCCGTCAAGGAGACGGAAAAAGCGTTCGCGATGACGAAACGGTTCGCCGCCGGGGTCAACGATTCCGTCGAGTCGGAGAAAAAGCTCTACGAGACGCTTCGTCGGCAGTTTGTCCGTTCCTTCGCGCCGAAAATCTGTTTCGAACCGACGCTTGAGACGCTGGAAAGGATCAAGGAGTCGCGACCGAGTTACGATGAAATCGCCGCCAACCGCTACGTTTACGTCGCCGCGCAAAGCCGCCTCGCCACCCCGTCGCTTCCGTTGAATCTCTTCCTGCAAAGTCGCGGCAAACGGCTCGAATCCGTCGTCAAGACCGCGCTGTGGAACTCGACGCTAAGCGCGCAAAAGCGCGGCGATTTCATCGACGAAACGCTCTACGGCTACCGTCCGATCGACGAAACCTCTTTGGAAAACAACGCCCTGCGGCCGGCGGACTTGCCTTTGGCGGAAGGAACGCTCCCCCTCGCCGCCGTCGAGGCGGCTGCGGCGACCGCTCATACGGCGCGAGACGCGGAACTCCGCGAATCGGACGTCTACAACGCGGTTCTCAGCGCGCTCGACGTCGACTGCTCCGCCGTTCCCATCGAGATTCAGCGGCGCCTGATCTACCTGACGCTCGCCGTCCGCGATTCGACGCAAACCTCCGCGTTTCAAACGCCCAAATCCTTCGGGCTGCGCGCGGGTCGCGTTCGCGCCCCGCTCTGCGTCCCGCGTCCCAAAACGTCGGAAGACGCCGCGTTCGCCGCTAAGGACGAAAGAAGCGTCGAAACGCTCCTCAATCCCCCCTTGGATAAAACGTCGCTAACCGGTCTCTACCCGCTCGTTGCGAGACCGGCGTTTACCGCGCCCGTCGTCGCGTCGCCGGAGTCGCGCGAGAGGCTTGTGAGACCCTTCACGAATCGTAGCGACCATCTAACGACGATTCCCGACGGTCGGCAAGCGTTTCACGCTACGGCGATGACGGTCGTCAACGTCGAGTCGGGCGTTTTAGACAAGTCTTCGGGAGAACATATCAAACTTCAACGTCCCCTTTTCGCGCTCTATAACCGCGACGGAACCCCGCTCCTCGACGTCTCCGGCGCGCAGTATTACGGGTGCGATTACAACGCCGTCGACTGGCGCGGGGAGCCGGTCTATTTCCTCTTGGAGCCGCTCGACGAAGAGCCGCCTTTTAAACGCGACGGTCTCGACCTGTACGACGGCTACCGGAAGGAGGACGGAGCGCTCATGTCCGGTTCAAACCCGCCGCCAGTGACGAAAGGATCGTTCGTCTCGCGCGTCCGCGCGGTAAAACTATTCGATCAAGAGGGCGAGAATTCGTTCGTCGTCAAGGATTTGTGGTATATCCATAAGAGTCTGGAAACGCTTAAAGCGGAAGGAGGAATCGCGCCCGTCGATCCGTTCCTAGGAAGACCGGAACCGATCGACCGGTTCGTCGATTCGCAGGGAAACGAAGTTCTCGACGGGGACGGCAAGCCGAAATACGCGCTCAAGACCGGCGCGTTCCTCGACAAGCGCCACGTCGGTAAGCCGAACTTCCCCTACGCGTTCGATTTGCCCGACGGAATCGCGAAGAACGCCGAGAACCTGCGCGTCGTCTATTCGACCAGCGTCGGAACGTACCAAGACGTCAACGCCGGAATCGCCGTCGAAAACGGGCGAGTCTACGTCAATATACCCGCCGTCGGGCTGGCGGCGAGTTCTTCGTGGTATCTTAACCCGTCGCTCGATCCGGAAAAGGTTAAAGCGCTCTACGACGAAAGCCCCGTCCTCATTATCGAGCCGCTCGATCCGGGGAGAATGTACGTCTTCCAATAACGAAAACGCGTCGTCTCCGAGCCGCCTTCGCGAACGCGATCGCTCTCGAAGGTCGCGCCGGAGCCGACGCCTAACGCATAGAGTTTTGACATGAAAAAAGAAGCTGTTTTGTATCTTCTCGGAACGCTCGCGCTTGTTTTCTCGATCGGCGTCGCGGCGTACGTTTCGCCGGGGCTAAGAGCGCGACTCCCCTTCTCTAAAGGCGCAGCCGTAGCGGCGGTCGAGGTCGAGCCGGTTCTCAGCGGTCAGAACGCGGAGTATTATCGGCAGCGCCGCGCGGAAATTCGGGAGAAGATCAGCCGACTCGGCGACGCCCCGGAGAACGAAGAGCAGGTCCGTCGTCTCAACGAGGAGCTCTCGCGCGCCAACTTTCACATGGCGCTCGCGGACGACGCGGATTTCTCCGAGCGCTATCAGTCGCTGGAAATCTGCGCTCAGACCTTCCAGCTCGGCGGCGACGTCTACAACCTCGAACTCCTCAAGAAGGAGCTCGAGGCGAAGCAGGGGAACGAGCGGGAACAGTTCCGGCTCCTCCACGTCGTCAACGCGTACCTTCTCAAGGCGAAAATCGGCGCCGCAATTCGCCAGAAGGATAACGACTTGATTAAGAGCCTCATTCCGGAGCTTGAAAAGATCGCGATCGAGGCGGGCGAGACGCCCGACGTCGTCGTCTCTCAAAACGTCGCTTCTTTCGTCGTTCCCATCGCGACGTACGACAAAGCGCTCGGCGACGAAGCGAAGCGAACGATGCGCAAAGGATTCTACCGCTCCAAAAGACGCTCCGCCGACAAAGCGCTTGACGTCGAGTATGAGCCGGAAAAAGTCAGCCTTCCGACGAGTTCCGGCGAGGAGTTCGTCTACGACAAGACGCTCCTCGACGTCCCGCAAGACGAGACGTCGAGCTTCTATCGGCTGCGAATCAACGACCTCAAGAATCTAGCGCTGCGCGTCCCCGCAAACGACGCGTCCGAGGCGATCCAAAAATTGCGCGACGACGTCAAACGCGCGACGTTCGACGCGTACGAATACAGTCTCTCCGCCGTCGACCTGCTTCCCGGCGGAATTTCGGGAAACGCCGCGTCGAATCCCTTCTTGGACGATTCGTGCAAAGTCTTGGCGGAGGCGGGCGAGATCGAACGCCTTGAGCGACTGTCGGAGCGCGAAGAAATCCGCGACGTCGTCGGGGGCTATCTCCTTCAGGCGCGCGCCGCCAAAGCGACGAAGTCCAACGCGGTCGAGGACGCAAACGCCGCGCTCGACGAGTCGCTCCAATGGGCGCTCGACGCCGCCAACGACGCGGAGGTCGTCGATCGCCTCGACCGACTCTTCAAAGAGTTGGAAACCGCCGCCGATACAGACGGGAAAAAAGCCGCGCTCTCCGACGCCAAGAAGAAGTTCCGCGACGCGTTCCAGAACGCGGAGAAGCGTTCTAAGAGACGCTTGGCTTATATCGACGCGCTCAAAGATAATCCGCGCTAACGTCGGCTCCATTTGATTCGTTCCCATCCGTCAATCGAGGTAACCATGACAAAAACGTTTAGAATCGCGGTTGTTTTCGCCGTTCTCTTCTGCTTAACGCTCCCCGCGCCCGCGTCCGCCCAATTCGAGGAAGCGCGCCGGCTGGCGCTCGCCGCCATGAGTCCGGAAGAACGCGACGTCTTCGAGCAAACGTCCGAAAAAACGCGCGAGGAATTCGCCCAGACCGTTCGCGACGCCGCCGCGAAGCTCTTTGAGTCCCTCGGGAAAGAGCCCGAGACGCGTAAATATTCCGAAGAAGAGCGCCCTTACGCCGGGGAAGAAGGACGTCTGACCCCGGAGCAGATCGCCGCGCTTAAAACGTTCGTCGATCCGGCGCTGGAAGCGCCCCGGCGCGACCTTAACGCCGACGAAATCAAGACCGTCGCGCAGGCGTTCGACCTTTCGGAGGACGACGTCGCGCTGAAGAACAGCGCCTTGCGCGCGCGCCTCGACGTTTTCGCGGGCGACTCGTCCGCCCCGATGACCGGGCGGCTCCTCTTCGGCGTCAAGCTCGCCGACAACATGGCGCGCGCGTCCCTCGACGAAATCCAGCCGGGAATCGCCGCCGTTCTGGAAAACCGGACACCGCTCGAAGTCCTCAACGAGGTTCGCGACTGGCCGCCGATCGGCTCCCTCCCCGTCCTCTACTGCCTCCTCGAACAATTCGGCGACCGCATGGACGACCGAACGTACGCCCAAGTTTTAAGCGAAGCCGTCGCGACGCTCAGTTCGTTAGGGCGCCTACATCGCATGAAACTCGTTCCGGCGCCGGGAATCGACCCGTTAAAACTCGTCGAGCCGGATACGCAGTTTGCGCCCGACGTCATTGAGAAACTGATTGAAGCCGCGCGGGAAGCGCGTCCCGATTCGTGGGAAGTCTCCCTCGTCTACGCCAAGACGATCTGGGAAGGGCTTCCTAAGACGTTCAAGCCCGGCGATTCCCCCGACGACGCGCCAAGACGCGTCTTCTATCCGCAAGGGGCGCGACTGGAAGGAACGCTCTATTCCGAAGCGCGCGACCGCGTTCTCGTCCTAAGGGCGCTCTCGCAGAATCTCGTCAAAGCGATCGACGCCGAAGGAACGACCCCGAAAACCGCCGACAATACGATCTCCCCGACCTCGTACTTCGGGGCGCTCGCCGGCGCCTTGTGTTGCGAGTCCGACAAAGGACGCGTCGCCGACCTTAACGCGAAGACCGACCTCGACGCCCTTCCTCCCTTCCGCCAAGCCGACCAGACCGAAGCGTCGCCCGAAAACAAAAACGGCGGCGTTCAGCAGGACCCAATCCGCGCCCCGTTCTTCGAAAACGCCGAAAACGACGGCGAACGTTACGCCTACGCGCAGATTCTTCTCGACGCCGACCGGGAACTTCAAAACGGCGAGTATAGTCCCGCGCGCTTCCTCGCGATTCTCGGCTCCATGCTGCGAGCGCGACTCGGCGTCCAAGACTTCCTCAATCAGGCGAAGGATCTGCGAAGTTCTCTAAACGTCCGTTACGACGACGTTTCGCCCGACGCGCGTCCGGATAGAGTCGTCCGGGAAACGGCGCGCGTCGACGCCGCGATCGACGAAGTTCCAACGCTGCGCGACAATGAGACGATCGTCTACCGTCACGCCGATCCCCGTCCCTTCGGATACGGTTTTTCCGACGAGAACGCGGAAGAATTCCAGCCGAAGCGTCGAACGCTCGCTCCTTCAGAAAATTTCATCGCGGCGCTTAAGCGTTCGCTAGAGCAAGAAGAAAACTACAAAGCGCTCTATTCGCTGGCGACGGAATATCAGCTTCGCGGAAAATACGATTTGGCGACCGAATACTGGAACCGCGCGAAGACGGCGAAGACCTACGACAAGGACGAAAACAAGGTTCGCGTTATCGGGAACAATCCCAACGCGCTCCGCGAGAATCCCTTCTGGCCCGACATGGCGCTCGAGAAGTTAAACGCGCCGGGCGAAGTTGAAGTCGACGCCCAAAACACGCGCGTCGACGGGATGAGCGTTACGCTCGACGTCGTTTCGCGAGGGGCGCGCAATTTGAAGACGACCTTCTATCAGCTCGACCTTGCGCCCTTCGTCGCGCGCGCGATCGAGCCGACCTTCTACCGAGATCAAGAACGCTTTTTCGCCGATTTGGTTTGCGAAGGCGTAAGGGAAAAACTCGATCGGGGCGAAGAAATCGCCTCCTTCGCGAAAGAAGCTCGCGTCTCGACCGACGCCGCCGGCGCGACGTCGCGAACGCGCCTGACCTTCGCGATGGAGAAGCCCGGCGCGTACCTCATTCGGGTCGCCGACGCGGCGAACGAAGAAATCGGCGCCTACGCGCTCGCGTTCGTCAATCGCTACGCGTTCGATTATCAGACGGGACGAGCCTCCCGCGACGGCGAACAGGGCGACCGCGTCGTCGTGAGCGATCTTCAGACGGGCAAGCCGCTCGCGAACCGCGACGTCGAACTCTTCGCCGCCTATCAGGGCGCGACGCCGAGACTCGACTCGAGGATGACGACGGTCAAGACGGACGAGAACGGCGCGTTCGTCACGCCGCGGAATACCGGCGGCTTCTTCCGTCTTCTCGCGTTCGTACAAGACGAAGCGGCGGATGAAAGCGACCGGTCTGTGAGCGTTTTTGATTCCCAAGAGTCAAGGCTTCCGACCGCGATTTACAAATACACGCCGCGCGTCGGCTTCGGCGAAAAACTCGTTCTGACGACGAACCGTCCGATTTACGCGCCGGGCGAAACGGTCGAGTTCTCCGCGCAAATCGTCCCGCAACCGGGTTTTAACACGTTCGACCCGAAAGTTCCAAGGCGCGTCATGGTCTCCTATAAGGGAAATCCTCGCGGCGGGCCGACGACGAAGAAGCTTCCCGTCGCCGATTTCAACGTCGTCTGCGACGAGACGGGCGCGTTCTCCGGCTCGTTCCAGATTCCCGAAGACGCGCGGCGCGGAGAATACCGCTTCACCTGCGGGAAAAACGTCAAGAGGAAGGATCTCATATTCATCGACGGCGAAGGCGAAAGACGTCGCGATCCCGAGGAACTCGTCTTCACGGCGTCCTCATATTCGACGATCTTCGTCTCCGACCGCCCCGACGACGACGCCGCGTCTCGCCAGAAAAAGGCGGAAGAAGCCGCGAAAAAAGCGTTCCTCGAAGAACGAGCGAAGCTTGAGAAGGAAAGAAACGCCGTCAAAGAGATAAACGTCAAGCCTTCGTTCGAAGTTACGTTCAACAAACCGAACTATTACGTTAAGGACGAAGCGGCGCAGGTCGTTATTAGCGCGTCGAACAAACGAAACGCCGTCGCGTCCTTCTATAAGATCAGAAACAACGGTTCGAAAACCGATCCGGAAACGGTCGAACTGCGCGAAGGAAACGCCGTCTGGCGCTGTCCCTTCGACAAGAGCGACGCGCCCTGCTTCACGCTCGTCGTTACCGTCGTCGGCGGCGACAGGGCGGAGACGGCCTTCTATCTCGTCGGCGTTCAGAACGCCTCCGTCGAACGCGCCGTCTCGCTCGACGCGCCCGCGAAGGTCAAGGCGGGCGAAGCGACGCGCCTCAACGCGACGTTCGCCCGAGCGGAAGACGACGGCTCCCTCTTCGCCGGACGCGCGACGCTCGCGCTCTACGACGACCGGCTCGCCGTCGTCCCCGAGGATAGCTTCAAGTCCTACGTCGCGGCGACCCGCTTCGAGAATCGGCTCCTCGCCCGATATGAACTCGCGTCCCCGCCCGTCATGAGTCCCTATGGATTTATCCCGTTCGTCGCCGACGACGACGCGCGGCGTCGCAAAGAGGAACGTCGAATTTACGACGATTTCGTCGCCCCGCCCGCGCGACTCCCGCGCAAGCGTTTCGCCCCCGTCGACAATCCGAACGACGATCCCTTCGGAACCCGCCCCGTCGAGTTCCTCGTGCGAGAAACGCCGGATATCCCGGAGGAGGCGAGCTACGACTCGTTCGTCAAGGAAGCGACCGTCTCCGAACGAACCGACGCCGTCTCCTTCGAGTTCGACGCGCCGAAGACGCCCGGAACCTATCGCCTCGTCTTCAGAGCGTTCGATATCGAGAAGGGCGCCTCTTCCTTCGCGGAACAGACGCTGGTCGTCGAGTAGCCCGGCGACGCTCAAACGCCGCGCGCGTTTCCCAACTCCCAGAAAGAGAGCTTGCGATATGATGAAAACCGTTCGATTCGCCGTATGCCTCGGCGTCCTCCTCGCCGCGCTCGTCGCGCGGGTCGACGCCGTCCGCGCCGCTCAGCGCGTCCTGCTGATCGGAGACGAGACCGTCGTCGATTCGGCGGTCGAGCCTTACGGCTTCACGAACGAGCTGCGCAAGGTCATGGCGGACGAGGGGCGCGACGTCGAGTTCGTCCCGCTCGGCAAGAGGGACGCGACCTTCGCCGATTGGCGCGCGCTGATCGCCGACTCCCGCGAGAAGAACGAGCCGACCGACGTCGACGGCGTCTTCGTCAAAGACGAGCTCGACAAAGGCGCGGACACGGTCGTTCTCTTCCTCGGGATCAACGACGCGCTCAAACCCTCCTTTCGAGGATTCGATTCGCGCTTGTACTTTCTGACCGGCAATCACTCGGCGACGCTCTCCTCGGCGGCCCGTCAGTGGGCGAACAGAGTCGGCGAGCCGTTCCGAAACGACGTCTCGGGGCTCGTCGACGACCTGAAAAAGCGCCTTCCCGGCTGTCGCGTCGTCGTCGCGGACTTATACGCGGAAAACCATTCCTATTGGGGCTCGAGCGCGCTGAGTTTCGTTCGCAATCAGATCGGTTTGGCGACGCAAGGAGAGTGCGACCGTATCGTCAACGATCAAATTTTTCGCGACGCCGTCGACGCCGCGCGGTTCAGCGACGAGGAAATTCGGCTCGCAAAGGATGGTTTTCCTTTCAACGAATACGGCTCGCAGCTCATGGCGTGGGCGACGCTCCTCGCGCTCGATCCGGATCGAACCTTTAGCGACGCGTCGAAGCGCGCGAGGAACGCGTACTGGGACGACGTCGCCGAAAAAGTCGCGCCCGATCCGCCCTTCGACGAATGGGAGGAAATCGCGCGGCGATATTACGAAAACAGAGTCGATCGACGGCTCCGAGATTTCCGATCGCCCGGCTTTACCCTCTCCGCCGAATTCCGACCTTTTTCTGAGAACGACGAGGGCGCCGTAGACAAGTATTACATCGAACTCCGATGTTTCACACGGGGAATCAAAGCGGATCAGCCCCTGAAAAACCCCGACGGTTACGGCGTCGATCCAGGACAATTCCGCGTCAGTCAGACGCCCAAAATTGAAATCGTCGCTTGCGGGAATCTTCAATTCAGCGGATATGATCGCTATCACACGATGGAGTCCTCCTACAAAAACGGCGTGAAACGCGGAAATTATCATTTGATTTTTTACGGAAAACCGGAAGATTTCCCCGCCGAAATCGCGATCGCCATAGGCTCCGTTCGGAAATCGGTTCGCTTCTTCCCATCTGGAAAATGCGCGGTCTCCGGGGTCTTCCCCTTGGAAAAAGAGTTTTCCGGTTTGACCGACTTCCCCGAGGAGAAAGCGATTACAAGCGTCGACTACGCGGCGCTCGCGGGTCATAATCCGGCGACGTGGCGCCGCCAAGAAGACGGCGCGGGCGGCATGCGCCCCTCCATGGGCGTAATTGATCGATGGCTCTACTTCCCCCGCGACGATTCAGACGGCTCGTATCAGTTCGAAACGCCCAATCCCGCGGACGTATGGCAGACCGCGTCGTCGATTTCGTCGCCCCTCGCCTCATGCCCTTACGACGGGCCGGACCCCGACCCGAACTGGTTCAACTTGGCGTCAAATACGACGAACACCCCCTTCGCCGGCGCCTACGTTGTCCGCGTCTTCGAGAGCCCCAAAGATCAGGCGGCGACGCTCAAGCTCGGCGTCGGAGGACGCAAAACGCATGTCGTGGAGCGCGTCTACCTCAACGGCGAATCCGTCTTCTTCGGCGAACTCGACGTCGACGACCCCGAAAAGCGCGAAGTCGCCGTCCCGACGCGCGTTAAAGAGGGGCGCAATATTCTGGTCGCCCGCGTCGACCGAACCCAATGGGACTGGATCGTCGGCTTCACCCTTCTCGACGAAGAAGGACGTTCGCTGGAAGATCGATTGGAACGATAACGTCTGCTTTGAGTTTAGCTTAGATAGGAAGTCCCAGACGACGGCGACGACGTAGAGACGTCAAGCGTTAACGCGTTCCGTCATGATTGGAACGTTGCGTCGTCCGGAGTAACGCATCAGGAGTAACATATGAAGGCTTTTAAGTTCGCTTTATTCGTTAGCGCGATCGTCGCGACGCTCGCGCTTTTCGTCGACGCCGCGTCCGCGACGCTGATCCGCGCCGGTCGGGCCGTTCAAGACGAGTCGAAGATCGCGCCCCAACGCGTTCTCCTGATCGGCGACGAAACCGTCGTCGATTCGGCGCTTCAACCTTACGGCTTCACGAACGAGTTGCGCAAGGTCATGGCGGAAGCGGAACTTGACGTCGAGATCGTTCCGCTCGGCAAGAGGGGCGCGACCTTCGCAGACTGGCGCGCGTTAATCGCCGACTCCTATAGCAAAAACGAGCCGACCGACGTCGACGGCGTCTTTATCAAGGACGAACTCGATAAGGGCGCGGATCTGATCGTCCTCTTCCTCGGGTTCAACGACGCGCGCAAACCGACGTTCCAAACGTTCGATTTCAGCCCCAATTCGAACGCGCTCGGCTACGCGTCTCTGGGAAAGGACGCGGCTGAGGGCTTGAAAATCGTCGACGTCGCCGCGCAACTGAGGGAAAACGTCGCGGGGCTCGTCGACGACCTGCAGAAACGCGTCCCCGGATGCCGCGTCGTTTCCTCGAACCAGATTTGGGAAAACCGCCCCGTCTATCCCGGTAAGATCGCCGACGCCGTTTACTTTGTCCAGCAGGAAACGGGCAAAGCGATGAAGGCTAAGAACTGCGAAAATCTCGGATACGGCATTCTTTACGCAAAGGCGAGCCGATCGGCGAAGTTCGTCGACGAGGAAATTTCAACGACGAGCGACGGTTTTCATCTCAACGAATACGGCTCCCAGCTCGTAACTTGCGGAACGCTTCTCGCGCTTGCCCAGAACTACAAATTCCAAGCGGGATCGCCTTGGCTCTATAGCGGGTATTGGACGAGGGAGAGGCTCACCCATCTCGTAGGGAACTTGCGGTATTGGGAACCCTTCAAGGCTCGGGCGTCGATTTTACAAAACGCAAAAGACGGCGATTCTAT
>CAMZHY010000027.1 GCA_947307005.1 uncultured Planctomycetaceae bacterium | reverse complement strand
CCGCCGCCCCACCACGCTTCATTGTCGCTAATGACGCAGTTGTCGAGCGATAGCGTCGCGCCGTTATTGTAGACGCCCCCGCCGTAACTTTCGCCTTCGTCGGTCGCAGTAGCGGTATTGTTCGTTACCGCGCAGTTGACAAGCGTCGTTTCGCCTGAAAGAACGCACAACCCGCCGCCATGATGCGCTTGGCTGTCGCGGATCGCGCAATTCTTGAGCGTCAGCGTCGCGCCGTTATTGTAAATAGCGCCGCCGCGTTCTGCGGCGTAACCGTTTGTGAACGCTATTCCGTTGATTTCGAAGTCGCCCGTCCCAAGGGCAAGTATTCTCGACGCGCCGTGACCGTCTATCGTCAGCCCCGGCAAATTCGTAGCAAGAAGGAGATTAGAAGCGTCGATCGTTAGCGATTTACTTGGCGTCAGCGCGCCGAGTTCCGAATTGAGCCAAATAGTCCTTCCCTTAAGGAGTTTGGAGAAGGCAACCGTGTCGCCGGGTTCGGCGTATTCGAGCGCTTCGCGCAGCGAAATCTTCCCGTCGTACGCGTCGACGACGTCCCAGTTCGTTGTGACGACCGTCGAAGGCGTTTCTTGAATCAGACTCGGTCTCGTCTCGGCGCGGACGATCGGAGAATAGACGCTCTTGTAGTTGACTCCGTCGCCGACCGCTTTGAGGCGCAGATCGTATTCGGCGTTCGATTCGAGGCCGGTAATCGTATAGCTGGTGTTCGTTCCGACGTTGACGTTCGTCCAACTCGAGACGCTCGCGAGCTTATAGGAAAGACTGTATCGCATGGCGTTCTCAACGGCGTTCCAACGAACCGTCAGCGAAGTCGACTCGGTTTCGACGGTCAGCGTCGGCGTCGGAAGCGGAACCAGACCGTCCGACCCGTTCGTCGTGACGCTGATCGGACCGGAATAGACGCTCTTGTAACTCGCCCCGTCGCCGATCGCCTTGAGGCGGAAGTCGTATTGAGTATTCGGCGTCAGCCCGCTAACCGTATAGCTCGTATTCGTCCCGACGTTGACGTTCGTCCAACTCGTCTCGCTCGAAGACTTATAGGAAAGGCTGTATCGCAGGGCGTTCGGAATGGCGTCCCAAGAGACCGTAATCGTCGTCGACGTCTTGACTGGGGCAAAAAGAGCCGGCGTCGCGAGCGGAACGGGACCGTCGGACGGCGTCGCGCTGACGATCGCGGAGTAGACGCTCTTATAGTTCACCCCGTCGCCAATCGCCTTGAGACGGAAGTCGTAGCTCGCGTTCGTCGTTAGTCCGCTAACCGTATAGCTCGTGTTCGTCCCGACGTTGACGTTCGTCCAAGTCGAGTCGCTCGAGGGTTTATAAGAGAGACTATAGCGGTCGGCGTGAGCGACGGCGCCCCAGGAGACGGAAATCGACGTTTTCGTCGCGCCCGAGACGGTCAGAACGGGCGTCGCGAGCGGAACGGGACTGTTCGTCGCGCCCAGACTCGGCGCGTCCGTCTTGGCGGTTACGATCGAAGAATAGACGCTCTTATAGGTTGCGCCGTCGCCGATCGCCTTGACGCGCAGGTCGTAGTTCGTATCCGCCGTCAGTCCGCTAACCGTATAGCTCGTGTTCGTTCCGACGTTGACGTTCTTCCAAGTCGTTTCGCTTGTCGGCTTATAGGAAAAACTATATCGCTCGGCGTTCGGAACGGCGTTCCATGAGACGGAAATCGTCGTATCCGTCTTGCCCGCGACCGTCGGGACGGGCGTCGCGAGGGGCGTGGGACTGCTCGCCGACTCGGATGGGGCGACGGTCAGCCATTCGGGGGTCGCGGGCGCGACGTCGTCGAGGAGGACGGCGGAAAGATCGAGAACGTCGACGTCGTTTGTCGCGGCGCTCATATAACCGCAGATATTCGCGGCGTCGACGGCGAGCGGTTCGCCGCCGGGCGCGACGCTGAGAAGGTCGCGAGATTCGAGACTTTCGAGGCGCAGCGTCGTCGGCTTGGGAGTTTTCTTAACGACGGCGGAATCAAAACGACGTGAAACGTTCTTTTTCATCTGACAATCCTTAATTACGGGGGAGCCGACGGCGCCGTTGTCTTCGCGTCGTAGCGCGCGATAACGCGAGAGCGCGAGTCGGCGATAACGCCGAGTCCGCGCTCGGCGACGCGGACGGCCGATTCTACAAGCGTTTGCAATGCAAACAAAGACGATGAAGCGGTTTTTGTCTCGCGGCTAAAAGCCGAGTCGACGGAAGAAACGAACGGTCAAAAGGTTCGACGTTCCCCCCCGTCGCATAACAAAAGACCCGCGTCGCCTCCATACTATCACAAGAAAAGCGTTCTGACAAGATAATTGGTTTGCGGATTATTTAATGTTTGAAACAGAATAACCGATTGTTTTTGAACGCGCTAATAAACAATCGGATCGTTTTTTTTTAGACGTCGTTGAGAATAGAGCAATACTCGACGGCGAGCCGCCAGCAGCCGTTGTTTGCAACTCGTTAAATTTTCCGGTCTTAAAAGATGAGACGCGGAAAATCTTGCCGAGATTGACACGCCTTCAACGTTTGGCGACTCCGCGCGGTTTAGAAGAACGAGCTGTCAAGCCGCCCGACGAGGCGGCGCGCATGGCGTCGAATCTTGGGGAAAAACGGCGTCTACGAGCGCGGACGTTGTCCGCCTAGTCGCCGCCGCGCGTCGCCCCCTACTTCACAAGAGGGGGCGCTCCGAATATAATCGATCGTCGCGGCGGCGCTCGGGAAATTCACGATTGCCGCGCGTAAAACGAACGTCTTTTGCCTACGCCTTTACTAAGAAAACGAACGCGGCTGGTTTATATGGATCGCACTCCCTATCAGGAAAAATTAATCCAACGATATTACGAGCACAAGCCGGAGATTATGCGGCAGAAGCTCAGCGAACTTACGACGGATCTGTATCTAGCCGAGACGCCGAAGAAGCGCGAGGCGATTTGGAATCGAATTGTTCTGGCGCTCCGAAATCTCAAGGTTCCCGAAGATCGAATCAAGTTCCTGACGGAACGGAACGATCCCGTGACGCTGGCGCGTTATATCGAGAATCATCTGGAGAAGTTCTAATGGCGAAATCCAAGAAAAAAGGCGAGGTCGCCGCGCCGCCCGCGCAAGACGAAGACTTTGTCGTCGATCAGCCCCGAATCGCGCGCGCGGTTCGCGAGATTCTGTGCGCGATCGGCGAGAATCCCGACCGCGAAGGGCTCCTCGAGACCCCGCAGCGCGTCGCGCGAATGTACGCGGAACTGTTCCAAGGTCTGAACCAAGATCCCGCCGTTCACCTCCAGAAGTTCTTCACCGAGAAGTACGATTCGATGGTCATCGTTAAAGACATTGAGTTTCACTCGATGTGCGAGCACCATCTGCTTCCCTTCATCGGTAAGGTTCATATCGGCTACATTCCCCAAGGGCGCGTCGTCGGTCTGAGCAAAGTGGCGCGGGTCGTCGAGACGGTCTCGCGCCGTCCGCAGCTCCAAGAGCGCATGACGGAAATGATCGCCGACCTCCTCATGCAAGAGCTTGGCGCGCTTGGCGTCGGAGTCGTCGTCGAAGCGACGCACGCCTGCATGACGCTCCGCGGCGTCAAAAAGCCCGGCTCCTACTGCGTGACCTCCGCGATGAAAGGAACGTTCCGAACGCGTCCTTCGACGCGCGCGGAATTTCTTAACCTAGCGCTCCAGAAATGAACGCCCGCGCGCGAGAAAACGACGTTATGACAGGTTCCGCGACTTCCGCCAGCGAACGTAAATTCGATCTCGTTAAGACTTACCGTCCGATCGCGTCGGAACTCGAGGCGACGACGGAGACGCTGCGCGAAGCGTTGCGCCGTTCCGACCCCGCGTTTGAACAGTACCTGAACTACTCGTTCGAACTCGGCGGCAAACGTCTGCGACCCGCGCTGCTGCTCCTTTCGGGCAAAGCTTGGGGCGCGATCGAACGCCGTCATTTTCTCTGCGCGGCGGCGCTGGAGATGATTCACACGGGGTCGCTCGTCCACGACGACGTCCTCGACGGGGCGCGTTTTCGTCGTCAACTCGAGACGATGAACGCGAAATGGGACTCGAAACGCGCCGTTCTGGTCGGCGATATTCTCATCACGCTCGCGCTGGACATGATCTGCGATTGCGACGATTCGGTCGTCTTCCGCGAGATTTCCGCGAAATGCCGCGCGACGGTCGAAGGGGAGCTTTTCCAGACGGATTCAAGCGGCGACTTCGAACTGACCGTCGACGATTATCGCCGCGTCGTGCTGGGCAAGACGGCGTCGCTCATCGAATGTTCGACCTTTTTGGGCGGCTATCTTTCGGGCGCGAGGGGCGACGACCTTGACGGGTTCGCGTCCTTCGGGCGTTCGATCGGCGTCGCTTTTCAGATCGTCGACGACGTTCTCGACCTCGTCGGCGACGAAGAGAAGACGGGCAAGACGCTCGGCTCCGACCTCGCGAATAAGAAAGCGACGCTGCCCGTGATCTACTATCTCCAAAGCGCGTCCGCGTCCAACGTCGAGAATTTTCTCGCGCGCGTCGAGCGCGGGGTTCGGCCGGAGGAGCGCGCGGAGATCGCGGCGATTTTACGCGAGTCGGGCGCGGTCGACGCGGCGTTTGCGGAGGCGAGCCGTCTCGTCGACGACGCGCTGACGACGCTCGCGACGCTGGAACGACGCGCGAAAGAACTTGGCCGCGCGTCGTCGCCGGACGCGTTTGAATCGCTCGGCGCGGTCGCGCGGTTCGTCGTGGGGCGCGACCGCTGACGGAGGAACGCGGCGCTCTCGGTTTCCGTTTCTATTTGACGTACGCTTATCGATAAAGGGGAGTTCGAAATGAAGAAAGTTGCAGAGTATAAGACGCGCCGCGCGGAGATTGCGGGCGTTCCCGTCGCGAAGCTTGCGACGGAGTTCGGCGGAACGCCGGTTTACGTTTACGACGCGGCGAAGATCGTCGAACGCTACGCGCAGCTGCGCGGGTTCGGCGTCGTTCGCTTCGCGCAGAAGGCGTGCCCGAACATTTCGATCATCAAGCTTATCAAAGAGCAGGGCGCGCTCGTCGACGCGGTGAGCGCGGGCGAGATTCAACGCGCGCTCGCCGCCGGGTACAAGCCGGAAGAGATCGCGTATACGTCGGATATTTTCGACGCCGACGCGCTCGCGCTCGTAACGGGAGAAGCGCGCGGTTGCGTTGTGAACGTCGGCTCGCCCGACATGATCGCGCAGATTGGCGAACGTCTCGGCGCCGACGCGTCGGGCTTTGAACTGACGATTCGCGTCAACCCCGGTTTCGGACACGGGCACAGCCGCAAGACGAACACGGGGGGCGAGTTCGCCAAGCACGGGATTTGGCACGCGGAAATCGCGGACTGCGTCGCGCTTGCGAAACGCTACGGCATGACGGTTTCCGGCGTCCATATGCACATCGGTTCGGGAACGGACTTTGAACATCTCAAACAGGTTTGCGACGCGATGACGGCGGCGGCGAAAGAGGTCGGCGCGAGCGTTAAGACGATCAGCTGCGGCGGCGGGCTGCCGGTTCCTTATCAGTCGGGCGAAGAGTTCATCGACCTTGAAGAGTTCGCGCGTCTCTGGCATGAAACGAAGGCGGCGCTCGAGAAAGAGCTTGGTCATGAGATTACGCTCGAGATCGAGCCGGGGCGTTATATCGTCGCGGAGAGCGGATTCCTCGTCGCGCAGATTCGCGCGATCAAGTCGCAGGGGGAAAACGCGTTCTACCTCGTGGACGCGGGCTTCACGCACCTCGTTCGCCCGATGGCGTACGGAAGCTATCACCCGATTTCCGTCGCGTACAATCCCGCGCTGACGACGCCGATTCCCGAAGGCGACCGCGACGTCGTCGTCGGCGGGCCGCTCTGCGAGTCTGGGGACGTCTTCACGCAGAAGGAAGGGGGCGTTGTCGAAACGCGAACGCTCCCGGCGGCGCGGGTCGGCGACTACCTCGTAATTGAAGTCGCGGGCGCCTACGGCGCGGCGATGGCGTCGAACTACAACTCGAAATTCCTCGCGCCCGAAGTTCTCGTCGAAAACGGCGTTCCGCGCCTTATCCGTAAGAAACAGTCTTTTGAACACCTGATCGCGAACGAAATCTTTTAGTCTCCGCGACGCGGCGTCAGCCCTTCGCAGATAGAACGAAAATCCACAAATCGAGGACGACGAACGTCGGCGAGACGTCAGTCGTTCTCGATTCTTTTTTCACGCGAAGCCGCGTCTGGCGTCAACGACGTTTTGTATTTTTGGGGCGTTTTATTTAGGAATTTTGAGGTAATTCATTTTGTATTTTTGAGGCGTTTTGTTTTGTACTTTTGGGGCGTTTCATTTTGTATTTTTGAGGTGTTTTATTGAGGAAATTTGGGGCAAATCGTTAGGGATTTTTGAGGTTGAATCGCCGGTGAGCTGTACCAGTCAAGAAAAATAGACGTCAAATAATGATATTTTTCAGGAAATATTTTGGGAAGTGGACAGGGGAAGTTTTTTTATGGAATTTGTTTTTTCAAAAGTGGACATATTCGACTTTTTTCAGCGTTTTTCATTTTCAAAAGTAGACTCGTCCCGTCCAAAGCGACGTTCCGTCCTGAATGAACTTGAAACCGAATTCGTCGTTCTCGGAGGAGCGCTGGGGGGCGTTTGCGTCAGTCCATCAGACGACCGATAGGGATTACATAAACACCGTCTGGGCGCGCATATCCAAACTCCGCGGCTGTAATAACGATTTTAAGATCGGGAAGTCTCAATGGAACCTGTTTTTCTTTTTTTTTGCATGCTTCAATACTTTTTCGGTCGTCTTTGTCCGAATTGCGGGGTTTGTTATCCCTCAATTATTCGCAGAGATTCGACAATATATGCAAAGGCTTCCAAATTTTGGTTTCGCATATAGGAGAGTTTTTTATACTGACTTTTGCCTATATTTGCATGAAGGTATAATTCAAGGTTTGCAATAGGAACGAATTGTTGACCGGCGAGCATACAGGAAGCAAGCCACATGACGCGGCTTGCTTGGTTTGCAGCTATGGCGGCGCTATATTTCATAGACAGTACATGACCGCCGATCGCGTGGATTCCTTTGATGAAGAACGGAAAGTCGTCTTTGTAGTAGACGCCTTTTCCTATGATGCAGGCGCAGGATTGGATGGCGTCGCGAAGCGCGTCTTCACGGGACGCCGCTATGTCTCGGTAACCGATTTCCTCCTGAACCGCGCGGTCATAGGTCGAGATCAGATTCTGATAGTCGCTCGCCTTTTCAGAGAGGACGGCCGCGTCAAAGAGTTGCTTGATGATTTCAAGCTCTTTATCTACTCCGAACGGAACGCCGGTGGTATGCGGAGCAAAGGCGGCGAGCTTGTCTCCGAGGATACACTCTAATGTTGGAACCTCGACGGTTATTGGCGCGCCTTCGGCGAGGAGCAGATCGTTATTTATTTCGCGAGTTTGTGTGGTAAGATACGGGCTTTCAGCAAAGACGATATCCAAAAGGATATAAAAGTCGTCGTTTCTCAGGGGCGAATCGTATATGAACTTGAAGTGGCGCTTCTCTATGTTATTTTTGCCTACGCGGCGGTCTTCCTCGAAGGTCTTAAATGGGAAAATCTTTGCGGCTTCGTTGATGTAACGGTCGACGTCCGTTCCGGGCTTTACAAGGATATCTATGTCGGTTGATAGCCTTAAGGGGCGGTCAAGGATCAGCATTAGAGAACTACCGCCCTTGAAGATGAAAGGCATTCCGACGCGGGCGATGGCTTCCAGCAGTCCGAAGGCAAACAGAACTCTTTCTAACAGGAAAGGGTCTTTCTTATACTTCTCTCGAAGGACGTTCACATGTTCTATGGCATAGGTTTCTTTTGCTATCATTGAATTCTCTTTATCAAATAGTCATTAGTCGTATGTTGGTTCTTGTTGTTATGAAGGATATCAGGACGTCGTAGAGGCTACGTCGCTTGGCGTATCTGAACATACGGGTTTCATTAATGTTGTATTTGCGGAAGACGTCTTCATATATTCGCGGATACTCGCTTCGTTCGATAAGGCGCCCGGGTATTTTGGGCGATAACAGGTCTACCAACAGTTTTTCTATTGCGCAGGAATGGTTTGCATCCGGCGAGGGAGCTTCGGAGAGAAGTCTTTGGACAACGATATCCGTCTCGGGAGCGCGCTGTTTATAAAAGACGTCGACGGTCGGCTGTATCATGGCGTAGGGGCGTTTCTCATGCAACAGCTCATAGACAGTATCCACAAGCATGGGTTCCGTCTCTATAAATATCACATTTTTTACGATCTGATGATTGACGAAATCATTCATCTGGATCAATTCCCACATTTGAAAATTTGCAAGAGGGTAGGCGTTCGCGATTATTTCTTCAAGATTCATATATTCCGAAGAGTGTGGATACGAGTATAACTTTTTGGCATGTATATCCTGAGAAACAAGATAGTATTTTCCGGCGCCGACGGAGATAAGATTACCTCGCTTCCGCAGGGCGACAAGCATCCAGTTGATGGAACTTTCCGAGCAGTCTTGGCATATAGAGCGGACGGTTTTGCGAAACGTATTTTTGTTAAAGACCTTCCCTGAGGGAAGGCGCGGCAGTATATCGGCTATATTCACGGTTAGCGACGTCTCCCCTTGTATGAAACTATAAAATGGCAAAAAACACAAAAATTGCCGTGTTGTAGCACATGATAATCCTATGATGAGCGATAGGCAACTATAATTCGGCAAAAATAATAAAAAGCGCCGAATTATAGCGAGGAACCAAGAGAAAGTTTGACAGCTATGGAGCGTCGCAAAACATCTCCTACCGCCGGGCGCCCAGTTCCTCGCTTGTCGAGAATAGTAGTCGCCTCTTTACGACGAACAAAAATGACGGACGTTGAACGAGCCGTGATTTGCGGCGTTGCGCGTGTTAAACGCGACGAGACCGCGCTCCGCAGAAGAAGCGCGACCTCGAGGAAATAGAGATTGTCTCGATGTTTGCGTTGAGGACGTTTATTTGCCGCTTTCGGGGAGGCAGATTTCGACGTCCTTCTCACGGGCGGGGGGATCGACGGTCAGCGACTCGACTTTGCCGTCGCGGATCACGCCTTGGACGGTCGTGTTCTTCGCGGCGTAGAGTTTGAAATCGACGTTCCACGCCTTCGGGAGCGCGGGCGCGACGAAGATTCGGTCGCCGTCGGTCTGGAGCGCGAGACTTTGAACGGCGCTATTGAGGATTCCGCCGTTGTCTTGGTCGGGGATCCAGTCGAAGTTCGGGCCCCAGAAGGCGGGGAACCGCTCGGATTTGGCGCCGTTTTTCGCGCGGATTGCGAGGTTTTCTCGGGCGCCTTCCGCGTCGCCGAGATAGGAGCAAAAGAGGTCGTCTTGACCCCAGCCCGTCGAGTGAGGATCGAGACGAAGTTTGTACGCGTTGCGCGCCAGTTCGGGATTGGGCTTTTCAAAGGAATAGAGCCGGAAGGGGAAGACGGGGTAGAGTTCCGGCGCCTCGACGTTTGATTTATGATCAAAACGCGCGGCGGCGGCGAGCGCGTCGAGTCCGGAGGCTGCGTCGCGACGGACGGGAACGTCGGGCGTCTTGGCGAGGAGCGCGTTCCAGAACGCGCGATCCTCCGCGGTCGTCAGCGATTCCGGAAGGGCGAGGAGCCGCCCGATCACGGCGCGGATTCCCGCGATTTCCGGCGCCGGATCGTCGCAGTCCCACCATGTTTCGAGCGCCTGCGACGGCGACATCTTCAACTTGCCCGACGTCGGATCGACTTTGTAATAGGAGTCGAAGAATTTTAGAATCGCGTTGGCGGTCGGAATCGCTTTTTCACGGAGAAACGCTTCGTCCTGCGTGAACTCGTAATATTGAATCGCTAGGAACGAGAGTTCAAGCCCGCCGACCCATTCCCATCGGTGCCATCGACTCTCCTGCAACTTCTCGTCGCGCTCGTTCCAAGGCGTCAGTCCGTAGGTCTCTGGGAAGACCGCGCCGTCGAGGTAGATGCATTCGGGGAAATACGCGCCCTCGACGCCGAGATATTTCTTGGCGCGCGCCTCGCAGATCGGGACGAGCGCGCAGTAATGATCGAAGAAGGTCTTCATCAAGTCGAAATCGCCCGAATGGAGCATAGTATAATACGGGAGTCGCGTATTCTGCCACCAGTACCCCGGTCCCCATTTACGGTAATCGTGCGAGCGCGGAGTGTTCGGGTAGGCGTGTGTGAACAGTCCGCCGTTGAACTTGATCGGATAGTTTCCGCGTCCTTGACACGCGTTGAGGTAACGCTGAAGCGCGTAGCCCTGCGAGAGCGTAAAGGTTTCGTCGGCGAGCGCGGCGCGAGCGGCTTCGTCGAGTCCTTCGAGCGCGGCGGCGCTAGGGGAGAATTTCACCCAGCTGAGGTTCGTGAAGTCGCGCCAATATTTTTCGGTCGCGTCGCGACGATCTTGGATCGGAGTCGCGTCGGCGTCGGCGGCGATTTTGAGAAGCTGGTCGCGCCATTCGTCGAAGGTCTCGGTCTGAGCGGTATGGAGCGTGATTTCAAAGCGGCGCGAACGGCCCGGCGCGGCTTGGAGCGTCGCGTCGTCGATTCGCCGCGCGTCGTCGCCGCGCATGACGAGCCCGAAGGTACGGTTGACGTAGGGATCGGCGCTATATCCGGGAAGGTCGTCTAATCCCTGCGTCTTGGCGATTTGGTCGTAATATTTCGTCTTGATATTGCGGTGATAAGAGCCGACGCGCGCTTTGTTTCCGAGTTCGTCGCCCGTAAGGAGAACGTCCTTTTGAACGACGACGCGTTCGGAGCCGTCGCGGGTATGCCACAGATCGCTGACTTCGGGAGAAACGAGCGTTTCGCCGTCCGTTCTCAGGAGCGTCACGGTCGCGACGGGCGCGATTTCGAGATCGCTTTCGATTTCAAGGACGACGTTCGGACGCGCCGTATCGACCCAGAGGCATACGCGCGTTTCTCGTCCTTGGGGACCGTAAACGACGGCGACGCGCCCGGTTTCGGCGTCGAGTTCCTGACGGAAGGGCGTCGTGATTTCGGCGTCGGGCGTTTCGCCGAGCGTCGCGATTTCAACGAGTCCGACTTTCGCAAGGGCGCCGTAGTCGTCCCACGAGTCGGTTCGCGCAAAGAGGAGCCGCGCGCGTCCGGCGGCGTCGAACCACGCGTTGACGGCGACCTCGCCGTTCCCGAGGGGCATGGTTCCGCCCCAGTCCGTCGACGGGGAATCCCAGACGACCTTATAGGGCGACGGCGCCGCGTCTTCCGCGTTTACACGATGGAAATTCTGCGCGATTAAAATCGCAAACGCCGCAAAAAGAACGGCGAACAACGTTATTTTCTGATTCATCGTCAACCTCTTTTCTGACTTAACGCGTCTATTTCAAACGCCCGGCGATTCGCCCGCAGACTTTGACCATTATGCCGCCAAGACTTTGCGATTTCAATATCCGGACTAGAGTCTTTACGTCAAGAATCCGTTCGACCGTGAATCTCTAGCGATTTTGAATAAAGGTCGGCGCCGCTAAACAATCTGAAAATTATGGAAAATAATACAATTTTATCGAATTGTAATAAATAATTATTGACGGCTGGACGCCTCTACGATATTATAGGAACGCGAGTCGCCCGAAGCGCGGGCCTAAAGAAGTATCAAAAGAATCTTTCCGGCGCCGTGAAGACGGCGCGTCGTCGGGGATTGTTCGTTGGGGAAGGTTGAAACGACATGGACGGAATTGGTCAATTGTTGAAGCTTCTTCTTGTCGGAATCACGAACGTCGTCGTTGGCGCCGCCGTTCTTTTATTAGGGGGCTTCGTCGCCTATCGAGCTTTGACGCGATTGTGGACAGAAATTCGGTTCAACTCCGAAGTGGGAACGGTCGCGTACGTTAAAAGCCTTCTTCAAGAGCCGGTCGCCTTATTTGAATCGCAATGGAACGCGTCCGCCGCAGGTTCGGGCGCCTACTCGTCGGGCTCCTATTCTGAATTGCGATGGAACGCCGAAGATTATTTCTCCGACCCTAAAACGCTTGAACTTTGCGCCGCGATCGTGAAAAAAGACATAGCGACGGCGCAACGTCTAATTGACGAAGGCGTCGACGTCAACGCGGAAGGACGCCGTCATATGCCCTTGCTGCTGTGGTCTTTTTCGTGGGGAAACGAAATTTTAGAGCTCTTATTGAAAAACGGCGCCGATCCGAACGTTGTTTTTGCGTCGAGTTACGGAGCGCGCGAGAGTCTTATTAAGGTACGCGGCGCGTCGGCGCTGTATCTCGCCGTTGAAACGAGTTTGGTCTCGGGGAATCCCAAGTACGACCGATATGTCGAGACGCTTCTGCAATATGGCGCCGATCCTAATCGTGGACGGTATTCCTGTCTAGAGCCCGCGTCGTTCTTCCTTTCAAAGGGCAAACGGGAGACTTTTCGGCGTTTGGTCGAAGCGGGCGCCGACGTCAACGCGGGCGACGGCGCGTATCTTGAAAACGTCGTCGGATACGGTCCAGAACTTCAGCTCGTTTTGGATCATGGCGCCGTTTACGACGTGAACACGCCCCAAGGAAAGCGTTTGCGCGAACGGCTGCGGGCCTACCTCGATGGAAGCTACACGCCCCGAGGAGCGACTGATGAAGATCGAGAAACGACGTTGAAGGTCGTCGAACAGCTCAAAGAACGCGGCGTTTCTTTCGACGACGTTTCTGCGGAACCGCGCGTTCCGAAGGACGAAAATCCCGCTGAAACTTCCAAGATCGTTCGTTAAGGAGAGTTCAGTCATGGAAAGTTTTTGCTCCGCTCGGTTTTTTTCCCGATGGCTCGTCCGATCATTGGTCGTCGCGGCTCCGGCGCTTCTTATGGCGGCTGGCGGACAATTCGTCCTCTTCGTCTATATTTTCTTCGTCCCTAGAACCTTTTGCGAGTTAAGCGACCTAAGGGGCGACGTCTGCCGTTATCAAGACGCGCATTGGGGCGAGCCTCCCGAGTCGTTGCAGGAAGTCTATGCGAGCGGCGTTTCTCTAAAACAGTTCCGAGGCGACGTCGACGACTATATGTTTGTTCCGAAATCGATTTCCTTTCCGACGTACTGCGGTCCTAGCGACAGCCATGCTTGGGTAATCGCGACAAAACGCCCTCGTTTAACGTTTTTCCCCTGTCCTTACGCGGCGATTTGCTATACGACGATGGAAGCGGAATATTCCGACTCTCCTTTGGACGTTTCGGACGGGTGTTATTCTCTTTCCCCCTTCGAATCGCGAAGTTTTTCGGCGTGGCTCGCGCAACGCGACGACGCTTTCAATCTCGCGAATAAGAAACGCCTTATTGACGATTATTTCGTTCCGCTCGTCGTCGACGCCGTCGTTTTATTACTCCTTTTTCTAGCGTTTATTGTCTGCGTCGTCCGCGCCGTCAGAAGGGAGCGCGTCGTTAGAAAAGAGCTTCAAACGTCCTATTCCGCGATCCTTAAATTCAGAGCGATTCGTCAACGAGACCCGCGTTCGGAACACGAAGTTCGCGCGGCGCTCCCTTCCGAACCGTTCGGCGTCGGACTCGCGACGCCTTTTCGATATGTTGGAAATCTGAACGTGAAATATCGCGATCGGAAGATTCTCGCGGTTACGAGGAAAACGAGACTATCGCCGTTCTTTCCGCTCTTTGGCGGGAAACGGCTCCTGCTCCTGCTTGAAAACGGCGCCGTCGTTAAAGTCCGGGGGTCGCTGTCTACAGACCGTGTTCTCGACGCCATTAAGGTCGCCGAAAAATTGTTCCTTCCTTATGACGATTCCCGAACGTCGAAGACTTTCTTTAAAGACGACATATCTCGCGAAAGACACGATTTAACCGAAGAAAAAGAAACGTCCTTGACCCCTGAGACGGAGCGAGTTCTTTCTATTAAGAACGGTCTTTTTACCAAACTTACTCAGATTCTTCTTCCTCCCGCGATCATTTTGACCTTCCTAACGGCGTTTGCGTTCAGCGCGCTTTTACTGATCACGATCGTCTTTTGTCCGTTTGAGAGCGATTTATCGCCGCTGGGAATTATCGAATTGGGAAAGACGGTAATTGACGTCGTCGCGTATTGTTTACTCTTCGGCTTTCCCTATTTTTACGTCGTCTTCAACTATTACGCGGAATATTGACCGACGCTGAAAGAACGCGACGCCTGTACGGCTACCGTATAAGAATGAAAGACGACTTGGAACGATTGCGTCGCTCTTTAAAAAAACGCCGGAAATGATATAAAGGGAAGGAAATCGGACGCGAGAACGACGGCGTTGAAAAGATTTTCCTAAGGTTGACGCGGGCTTCGAGGCATGGTGTAGAAATTATGAGTAAAGTATCGGAAATCGTAAAAAGATGCTTGTCTTACGGCGACGAGACGGAGTGGTTTGAATTCAAGGACAGCTTGTTTAAACCTGACGAAATCGGCGAATATATTTCCGCCCTATCGAACTCGGCGGTCATGAAAAACGAACCTTTCGGATATCTGATATGGGGCGTTCAGAATGAGACCCACGAGTTCACCAACACGAAATTCAACTATCAGAAGGAAGTCGACGGCGAACCGTTGCAGCATTATTTAAGCCGGTATCTTTCGCCGTCCGTCTATTTTTTCTTTGAAGAGGAGACTATTGACGGAAACAGAGTTGTTGTTATGAACGTCCCGGCGGCAAGAATTGTCCCTACGGAATA
>CAMZHY010000026.1 GCA_947307005.1 uncultured Planctomycetaceae bacterium | reverse complement strand
AAGAAGTCGGCGACGTCGATTTCGACAAATGGAAAAGCTGTCGGTATTACGTCTTCGATCATCGAGAACGCGGTTTTTACGAAAAGAAAGAACGTTCCGAACCTTCGTAAAGCGACGAAATTGGCTTCCGCGCGCCAAACGACAAAAGCGAACTCGATTTTTAACGTTTTCCTTTCACGAAAAGAAACGCGCCGCCGGAGTTTTATAACTCCGGCGGCGCTTGTCGTTTATAAGCGTTTAAGAACGCGTCGCGACGACGCTCTATTATTCGACGATTTCAACTTCTTTCGGAGCTTCGATCTTCGTCTTGACGGAGCCGTCCTTCTGTTTGTCGGCGCGGACTTTAATGACGCCGAACGGGGTGGGGACGGTTCCTTCGACCCAGTCGAGGTCGCCGAGGAACGGCTTGACGCGCGCCTTCTTGAAGCCCGGTTCGATCGGGGTCACGCCGAGGACGTGCGCGCTCATCCACGCGGCGGGTCCCGACGCCCAGCCGTGGCACAGCGAATGACGCAGCCCGATATAACAGTACGCGCCGCGGTCGCCGTGGAGACTCTCGAGCCCTTCGGGCGTCGCTTCGTCGATGCGTCCGGCGTTTTCGAGCCATTTGAGGTCGAAATCTTCCCAGAAGGTCGTCGCGCCGACGTCGATCATCGCGCCCCAATAGTCGCGGCAAACGTCGATCGCGACCTGATCTTTGCCGCCCGCCGAAAGCGCCTCGAGCATATAGTAGCCGTAGAACGTGGAGAACCCTTCCGCGCCGTTCTTCGCGACCGTCGCGACGTTATTCTCGCCGTCGCGTTCGATTCCCGCGAGCGCGAGGAGCGCCGCCGCCTGCTTGTTCGCGGCGTTCGACGGATGGAACGAACGCACCTTCGCCGCCGAATCCTTCGCGAGCTTTTCCGTCTTCGCGTCGCCGACGATCGCCGCCATTTCCGCGATCCGGTCAAACGCGAGCGCGAACGTCGCGTGCGTGCCCGCGTCCAACGCGGCGGGCTTGTCGTTCGTCGGCCAGTCTAAGAACGGACTCGGGAACTGCGCGTGTCCGTCTTTGCCGATATAGGGCAGGAGCTGATCGACGAGCCCCTTCACATAATCCCACTGCTCAAGAACGATCTCTTTGTCGCCCGTATGACGGTATTCGTCCCCGATCGTAATGAGCCACCAGAGCGAGTAGTTCGGCATGCCGTTCATCCACTTCGGGAGGGGCCACGTTTCGCGGGCGTAGCGTCCGAGCGTGTCGCGCAGGACTTTGGAGTCGCCAAAGACGCGGAGCGCGGTCATCGTCTGGGGCGTGAAGTCGCCGTACCATACGAGCCGGTCGCGTTTCGCGCCTTCAAAGACGTACTGCTGCATCGTCAGATGGACGGTGCGCGCCGCGACGTCCCAGACCTTGTTGAGGCGCTCGTCGGAGGATTTGAACTGACCCAGACGCGGCATGTCGCGATAGATGAAGATCGCGCGCGCGGAGTCGAAAATGAGCTTCGCGTCGTCGTCGACAAGATCGACGCGGACGAAGCGGAACGCGGATTCGCCGCATTCGACGGCGCCGAGCCACGGAACCTCGATCACTTGATCGCGCGTCGAATGTTCGTTAATCGCGCCCTTTTCGCCGACCGTCGAATTGGCTTCGTCGACCGATTCGCCGAATCGAACGCGGAGCTTGACCGTCTTGCCGACGCTCGATTTGCCCGGCTTGAGGTCGCGCGCCTCGACGCGGAATGAGCCGTGAATTTCGCACCCGAAATCGAAGAGAATCGCGCCGCCCTTCGAGAGAACGCACGCCTGATTCTCGTCGCCCATGATCGACGTCGACGTCTGGCCCAAAACCGGCTCTAAGAGTTTTTCCACGTTCTTAACGCCCGTTTCCGACCTCCAGACGATTCGCTTCGGATACAGATACTGCCGCACGCGCTGGTCTTGCACCGCGTTCGGAGCGAGGTCGTCCGCAAAACCCTGCGGCAGCGCGACGACGGTCGCCGGATCGACGGACTGCGCGAACGCCGGGCTCGCGTTCATAACGGCAAAGAACGACGCGAGCGCCATGCACGTCGCGACGGTTAGGCTCGCAAGTTTCCGCTTCAATTCGATTTTCATAGAATTCTCCCAATTAATGCTCTTACGCCGCGCCGACGCACATCGCGTCGAACCGGCTTGTTTTCCACGCATTATACAAAATCCTCGGGCGCGGCGCGAGTCGCGTCGGATATTTTTCCGTTATTTTTATGATTCCCGACCAAGAAAACGAAAACGCCCGAAACTCGACGCTTTCCGCGAGAATTTCGGACGTTCGCTTAAGCCTATAAACAGTCGTCGCTCACGTGTTCAGCACGCGCGTGTTGGCGACGACGAGCCCGCTCACCATCGCGCCGACGATTCCGACCATCCCCTGATCCGCGCCGCAGATGAAGAGATTGCGCAGCGGCGTGAGCCCGTCGTAGCGCTTTTCCGCCGCTCCGTAGATCGCGCCGCGTTCTCGACCCGTAAAGCGACGGATCGTGAGGGGCGTGAACATGTCGACGTCGATCACGGAACTGCGGAATTCCGGCACGAAACGCGCCGCCGATTCAAGGGTCTTTTCATACTGTAAAAGCTTCTGACGACGGTATTCTTCCGGCGAGAGTTTACGCCAGAGATCGTAATTCGCCAGCGCCGTGATGCGGATCATATTCTCTTCAAACGGCTTGTTGTACGCGAAGTTGCTCGGGGCGCAGATGACGCCGCTGCGGAGATCGACGAGGGAGTCGGGGTTGCGGTATGAGAAACGTTCCGAATCGTTGAAGAAAACGATCGTCTTATCGTGTCCCATTTTCTTCGGCGATTTATCGAGGACGCTGATCGTTTCGACGAATCCGAGCTTGCCGATTTCTTTGTCCGAAACCTTTTCGCCCATCCCGCAAAGGTTCATCGTTTCCGGCCAGCCCGCGGAGGAAAGATAGCTCTTCGCGCGAATTTCCTCGCTGTTCTCAAGTTCGATATGATCGACCTCGTCGCGCTCGTTGTGGACGAACCGTTTGACCCCCGCGTTGAGACGAATTTCGCCTCCGAGACTCTTAAATCGCTTGACGAGCTTGAAAAGGATATGCCGCACGCCGTCGAAAGGACGCGCGAACCCCTCGAGAAAGATCGAACGGAACATGACGCAGAACTGTCCGAACTCCATATCCTGCTCGCGCGCGCCGCCGTAGTAGAGGAGGGGACAGAAGATCATGTCGACGAGCCGAGGATCGGAGATAAAGCCCGAAACATACTCCCGCGCCGAACCGCCGGAGACGCCGAGTCCGAGTTGATTGTAGTCCGCCAACCCGGCGACCATGCGTCGGAATCCGTCGATTTGCGTCGGAAACTTTTCGGCGATTTCCGTTTCAAATCGCTCGAAATCGTTGGTAAAGTTCAGCTCGACGCCGGGAAACGCGATCGACGAGCCGTTCTGTTCGACGAGCCCCAATTCGTCCCATGAAATCTTTAGATGACGGATGATGCGCGCCAAGGGACCGACTCGCGACCCTTTGGGAACGTAGTTCGTCATCGCGTGAAGTCCGACGTCGTAGTTCCGACCGTTGCGGCGATAGAAAGAGTTCAGCCCGCCGAAAATACTGTGCTTCTCAAGAATACATACGTTGCGGTCATACTGAGCCAAGCGGATTCCCGCCGCCAGCCCCGACATTCCGGCTCCGACGATCGCCGCGTCGTAAATCTTCATCGTCTTCCTCCAAACGCGCGTCGAAGCGCGCTACGTCGTTAGAGCAGAGACTTCCGCGCGTTCCGTCGTCCAATCGACGGAACGCGCCTAAGCATTTTACCGCGTTTGTCTTCCGCCGCAAGGGCGAGCGCGAAGCCGATAGGACTTCTTTCCGTCGCGTCCGACGTGTTGCAAACGATTGAATCGATTGCGCAACCTGCGTCTGAACCAAGAGTTTGGACTCGCAAGAACTCGTCGAGTCGCGCGATAGACCGCCTGTCGGGCGTAAAAAAAGAACGCCGAATCGAAAATTCGGCGTTCTCCGTTATCGATATGTTGAGGGAACGGCAAGGTCACATCAGTTTGACCATTTTAGCGATCGCTTCAAGGAGCGGCCCGCCGAGGTCGAAGGTTCCTTCCTGATAGCTCCAGATCGTGCGGCACAGTTCGAGCGCGCCAATCGTCGCGAGGAGGAGGAAGATAAGGCACGGGACCAAGAAGATCAGGTCCTTGCCGGTGAACTGCATCGACGAAACGCCCGACGCGGCCGGCGCCGTGTCGGTTTCCGAGAAGGTCGCGCCTGAGAAGTCGGACGAACCGTCGAAAGCGCTCGGCTCGCCAAAGTCGCTCGAGCTTCCAAAGTCGCCGCCTCCGAAGGAGTCGCCGCCGAAGGGGGACGAGTCGGAACTTGGGGTGAACGGAACGTTCGAAGAGTCGCCGAAAGGCGAATCCGACGATTGATCGGTCATGAACGGATCCGTCGAGGACTCCGTAGACCCCTCGTCCAAAATGTCGATGGAGTTCGAGGCGCTTTCGTCGATTCCCGCCGTCGCGGAGGTTTCGGATTCGCCCGCGAGCGCGAACACGCCGCCGTCGTCTTCCGCGGAATCGTCGGTAAGGAAGGGATTCGCCGTTTCAGACGGAGCGTCGTCGGTCATGAAGACGGAAGAACTCATCGATTCCGAGCTCTGCGGCGCGTCGGTCATTTGAGAAGAAAGCTCGAAAACGCTCTCTTCGGCGGCAAGTTCCGTCGGCGCCTCGGAGTCGGCGTTCTGATCGAGATTGAGAATCTGAGGACCCGCCGCGTCTTCGCCGGCAAGCGCGAAGATGCTGTCGTCTTCGTCCTTTTTCGGCGCGAGATCAAGACCGCCCTGTTCGGAGACCGCCGCGTCCAGTTCAAATCCGCCTTCCGCGTCGTCCATAAGGGAAAGACCGCTGTCGCTGCCAAGAGTCATTCCGTCGCCGGAACCCGAGCCCGTGCTGCCGCCGAGAATCAAGTCGCCGTCGTCGCCGGCAAGGTCGATGTTCGAACCGCCGACGTCGTCGAGCAGGGAAAGTCCGCTGTCGCTGCCAAGGGAGAGACCGTCGCCGGACCCGGAACCGGAGGCGCTGGCGAGGTCGATCGCCGCAAGATCTTCGGCGAGCGCGGAATCTTCGCTCGTGAGCGGCGATTCGCCTTCTTTGACGAGCGCGTCTTCCGAGGATTCTTCCGGCGCGAGTTTAAGATCGTCGTCTTCCGCGGGGGCCAGTTGCAGATCGACGTCGCTGGCCAGAACCGTCGGCGCCTCTTCGTCATCCGCAGAAGCCAACTGCAGACCGTCGTTCGCAACGGAAGCGACGTCGTTCGCGGAGGCTTCCAAATTCTCGCCCGCTAGGTCGAACATTGCGTCGAACGCGGAAGAATCGGCGGCGAGCTTCGTCTCCTCTTCGTCGTCTCCCATCGCTAAGATATCGTCGGCGACGCTTTGTGAGGAACGTTCTTTAATCATTTTCGTGAGATACTGCTCGACTTCCTCCTTGCGGAATTTCCAGTCGGCGCCGTCTTTGAACGCGCGAAGTTTTCCCTGTTCGCGAAGGCGGTTCACGTCGCCCGTCTGGAGTCCTAGGAGTTCTGCGGTTTTTGCGAGGTTATAGTACATAGCGAACGTTCCTGAATATGCCTAAACTTGGGGGTTCTGATCGGGATCGAAAAACGGGACGCTCGCGCCGAAGGTCGACGCGACTCGCGCCTTCCGATTTTCCGAGCCGACGTCGCGACCCGTCCGAAAAAATCGAAAAAGCCCGCTTCAATAACTTTCGTCCGCGAACTTCAACAAATTAAGTTCTTGATGAAAATCCGCGTTTATGATTATTTTAGCGTTTATTACTGCCGCAAGACCCCAAAGACCGATCATTCGCCGTTAAGCTGGTCGCGAATCTGACCGGGCGTCAGGCCCTCGCAGTTAAAATTCTCCAGTTTCAAATCAAGCTCGTACCGCGCTGACGAACCCAGTAGACGCAAATATGCTTCGTTTCGGCGTCAACCAAAACGATCTGGCGTCCCGTCTCGTCAAGGGGCGAATCAAACGCGTACAGGGGCGGAACTTCCAACGGACGCGAAAAACGCGCCTGACCGTTCGCGCCCGCCGTCACCCTTGGCGCCGCGTTGAGCTCGTAAGCCTCGCGCAAATTATTCGAACCGTTCGAATCGCCGAAGACGCCGGGGTTCTGCGCCCCCGCGTTCAGCGTCGACGCGCCAAGAATCGCGCCGACGATCAGCCCTACTCCGAGCGCGAGCGCAATTCCCGTCGTCCCTTTACTCGTATCCTTACGCACTGTTCCGCTCCTTCGCCGCGTTTAAATCTCTCAAATCCGCCAAAATTCCCTTGTATTCTATATTGCGTATATTAAAAATCAACGAAATTCGGCAAAATTTATAGATTTTCTCGTTTTTGTTTTCGCAATTGTAACAAATAAACCGGGTTTGAAGATTTCGCAAATCGACTCGACGACAGCGATTTAAGAATTTGCGACGTCCTTAGTTTGATTCGTCTCCCCATTATAGCAGAGAGTTTTTTCCGTGACAACGTCTTTTAAGAGAGGAGCCGACATAAAAAACTCCGACGGGAAGAAGAATCCCGTCGGAGTTCAAGACGAGTGGAACGATTTTGCCGTCGCTCGGGGTTATCGCGGCATCTTATAGCTCAGGCCGCCGGCCGCGGGCAGATACGCGTGCTGGACGTAGTCGGAGACCATTCGGTGAGCGCTGAATCGCCACGAAAGCGTCGCCATCGAGTTCATCATGAGACGAATCCACTTGGAGGGGATTCCGTGCGAACCGTTGTCGTAGAACGTGGGAACGACGACGTTTTCAAGCGTTTCGAGGAGATCTTTGCCGTCGCGCTCGTCGCAGATTTTCTCGTCGACGTGAGTCAGACCGGAGCCGATCGCAAAGCCGTTGGAGCCGTCGTACGCTTCCGCCCACCATCCGTCGAGGATCGAGAAGTTTAACGCGCCGTTAAGCACCGCTTTCTGACCGCTCGTGCCCGACGCTTCCAAGGGACGGCGCGGGTTGTTGAGCCACACGTCGACGCCTTGGACGAGGTGACGCGCGACGTTAATGTCGTAGTCTTCGAGGAAGACGACGCGATTCGAGAACTTTGGATTCCGCTGGACGTCCAAAATTTTCTTGATGACCGCCTTGCCCAAATTGTCCGCCGGGTGCGCCTTTCCGGCGAAGATGAACTGAACCGGACGATCCGGATTGTTCACGATCTTATCGAGGCGCTCTTCGTCTTGGACGACGAGATACGCGCGCTTGTACGTCGCGAAACGGCGGGCGAAACCGATCGTAAGCGCGTTCGGATCGAGAATTTGACCCGCCTGTTCAAGCTCGGCCTCCGACGCTTCGTTACGACGCAGCTGCCTGCTAAGCTGGCGCCGCGCAAAATCGACGAGCCGCTTCTTGAGCGCGAAATGCGTTTCCCAAAGATCGCCGGGGTCGATGTTGTACACGCCCGACCAGACTTTCGGATCGATCGAGTCCGAGGTCCAGTTGGGAACGTGACGTTCGAGCAAAACCGCGATCTGCGGCGCCATCCACGTCGGAACGTGAACGCCGTTCGTGATGTGCCCGATCGGAACTTCTTCTTCGCGCTTGTCGGGCCAGAGACCGTGCCACATGCGACGCGACACGACCCCGTGCAACGAACTGACCCCGTTCGCGTAGCGCGACAGCTTCATCCCGAGAATCGTCATGCAGAATTTTTCATTCGGATCTTCCGGATTCCGACGACCGAGCGCCATGAACTCCTTAATATTGAGTCCGAGCGCCGTGTAGAGCGGTTCGAGGTGCTGTTCGACGAGATTGCGCTCGAAATAATCGTGTCCGGCGGCGACGGGGGTGTGCGTCGTGAAGACGGTCTTTTGCGCGATTTCGCGCGCGGCGTCATCGAAGGAAAGGCCCGTTTCTTCACGAAGAATTCGGATCGCTTCGAGGGTCGCGAAGGAGTTGTGTCCTTCGTTGAGGTGGTAGACGCCCGGCTTTATGCCAAGGGCGTGGAGCGCGCGAACGCCGCCGACTCCGCAGACCAATTCCTGAAGAATTCGCGTGCGACTGTCGCCGCCGTAGAGCTTGCTCGTAAGCTCGCGATCTTCGTCGGAATTTTCTTCGACGTCGGCGTCGAGGAGATAGAGGCTCGTGCGGCCGACCTGAATCTTACGCACCTGCGCGTAGATCGGTCCGGCTTTCGTCGTAACGTGAACCTTCAGTTTGTTCCCGTCCTTGTCGTAGACCGTTTCGAACGGGACGTTGTTCACGTCGGTGTCGACGTAATTTTCAACTTGGTTGTTGTTCGCGTCAATCTGCTGACGGAAATATCCCTTGTCGTAGAAGAGCCCGACCGCGACGAGCGGGACGCCGAGGTCGCTGCAGCTCTTGACGTGGTCGCCCGCGAGGATTCCGAGACCGCCCGAATAAATCGGAACCGATTCGTGAATGCCGAATTCGAGCGAGAAGTAGGCGACGGGACGCGATCCGAGAACGCCGACGTGTTCGCTTGCCCAAAGAGGGCGTTCCGCCATGTATTCCTTGAAGCGGCGATAGGCGATATTGACGCTCGTCTGGAGCGAGAGTTCCATGACGCGTTGCTCGAATTCTTCGGGCGTGTATTCGCGCAGAAGCGCGATCAGGTTGTGGTCCAACGCTCGCCACCGCGCGGGGTTGATGAGCCGGAACATTTCGTTAAGCATCGGACGCCAGCTCCACCAAAGGTTGTGAGCCATTTCGACGCATTTCTGATAGGCGGTCAAATTAACGCCGTTGACGTTGTTTTGTGTCATTTCGTTTCTATCCTTGTTTGAGATTCAAAGGAACGCCCCTTTGCAGTTTTTGCAACGCCGCGTCCCCAACGCTTGAATCGTCGCCTTTTTGGTTTCAGGGCATACGCCGTTCATTGTTGAACAATTTTGAATTTTTGTAAAGGGCGAGGACGCCGCGCAAGGGCTTAATCCGTCAAAAAAACACAAGAAATCTCGCCGCGTCCCTCGGCTCTTGACAATTGTCGAAATTCCGTAAAACTGTGGATGATCGGACGCCGTGAAGACCCGCTTTCGAGCGAGCGTCCGTCGAAGACTTCTTTCATCTTGTTTTAGAACGAGATATGCAAATCGAAGCGCGTTGGCGTTCGATAATAAAAGACCTCGGAGGCAAAGCGTCCCACATCGCCGAGACGCGCTTGTTCGCGAGAACGCGCGCGCCGCCTCCGAGGTTTTTTAATAGATTACTAAGCGTTTGACTTCGCGTCAGGCAAGAGCCTGCTCTAGGTCGGCGATAATGTCGTCGACGTTTTCAATGCCGACGGAGAGACGGACGAGGTCGGGACTGACGCCCGCTTCGGCGAGTTCCGCGTCGCTGAGCTGACGGTGCGTCGAACTTGCGGGGTGCAGGAGGCAGGTCTGCGCGTCGGCGACGTGGGTCGCGATGAAGACGAGGTTGAGTTTCTTCATGAACGCTTCCGCCGCTTCGCGACCGCCCTTGAGTCCGAAGGAGAGAACGCCGCAGGTTCCGTTGGGCATATACTTCTGAGCGAGCGCGTAATCTTTGGAACTCTTGAGACCGGGATAGTTGATCCACGAAACTTTCGGATGCTTTTCAAGCCATTCCGCGACCTTCTGACCGTTCTGGCAATGTCTTTCCATACGGAGCGCCAGCGTCTCGAGTCCGAGATTGAGAATGTACGCGTTGAAGGGACCGATCATCGATCCAAGGTCGCGTCCGACCTGAGCGACAATCTTCGTAATGTACGCGCCGCCAAGACCGAACGCGTCCGTGTAGACGAGTCCGTGATAGCTCTCGTCGGGCGTCGTGAGACCGGGGAATTTCTCCTTGTGAGCGTTCCAGTCGAATTTTCCAGAATCGTCGACGCAGCCGCCGAGGGACGCGGAGTGCCCGTCCATGTATTTTGTCGTCGAATGGACGACGATATCGGCGCCCCATTCGAAGGGCCGGCAGTTGATCGGGGTCGGGAACGTGTTGTCAATGATAAGCGGGACGCCGTGTTCGTGAGCGATTTTTGCGTAGCGTTCGATATCGAAAACGGTCAGCGCGGGGTTGGCGATCGTTTCGCCGAAGAATAACTTCGTGTTGGGGCGGAACGCGGCGTTGACCTGTTCGTCGGTCCAGTCGGGCTCGATAAACGTGACGTCGATCCCCATTTTCTTGAGCGTGACGTTAAAGAGATTGAACGTGCCGCCGTAAATCGTGGAACTTGAAACGATATGGTCGCCGGAGGACGCCAGATTGAAAATCGAATAGAAAACGGCCGCCATTCCGGAAGAAACGAGGACTCCCGCCGTTCCGCCTTCGAGCGCCGCGATCTTGCGCGCAACGGCGTCGTTCGTCGGGTTGGCGAGGCGCGTGTAGAAGTATCCGCTCGCCTCCAAGTCGAAGAGCTTCGCCATCGCTTCGCTCGATTCGTAGCGGAACGTCGTGCTTTGGATAATCGGAAGCTGACGCGGCTCGCCGTTGGCGGGACGACCGCAACCTTGAATGCAAATCGTTTCTCGTTTCATTGGAAGTTGTTCTCCTTTGCGTTGGCCGACGACGATCGTGACGACGAAGTCGGCGCGTTGGTTGTGGGACGACGCGTCGGCGACGCGCCGAATTCCGTCGGAACGGAATACCGTAAAGGTCGTCGTCGAGTTTCTTTGACGTCCGACGACGTTTTCAATAAAGCGACGCGCCGTTTCGCGCCTCGCCTCAACACGTACAAAATCAGCGCTTACCGTCTCAGTCGAGGAGCGATTCGAGCGCTTTATACGCCGATTCGACGTATCGCGGATCGGTCTTGACGACGTTGACCGGCTCGCCTTCGAGCCAGTTTTCCAGAACCCACGCGACTTTCCAAAGCGTCGCTTTGGTCATGTTCGGGCAGATTTTCGGATCGTCGCCGGGCCAGATAATCGTCTTGTCGGGGTTCTCTTTCTGCATTCGCTGAACGAGCTTCCACTCGGTGCCGATCGCAAGAGTCGAGCCGGCGGGCGCGTTCTTAACGACTTCAAGGAGCTTCGACGTCGAGCCGTAACCGTCGCTGAGTTCAACGATCGCGCGCTGGGATTCCGGGTGGACCCAAACTTGCGCGTCGGGGTTCTCTTTGCGAAGATTCTGAATAAAGGACGCGGAGAAGCGTTGGTGCGTCGGGCAGAATCCGTCCCAGAGGATCACGCGGGCGCGCTTAATCGCCTCGGGGTCGAGACCGCCGTAGGGCGCTTTAACGCGGGGGTCCCAGACGACGATTTCTTCCGGCTTGACGCCGAGGTCGAGCGCGGTCGTGCGTCCAAGCCTCGAGTCGGGCATGAAGAGCGCCTTTGGACGCCGCGCAAACGCTTCGCTCAAGACTTTTTTCGCGTTGGCGGAGGTGCAGATCGCGCCGCCGTTCTCGCCGCAGAACGCCTTCGTGGCGGCGGACGAGTTGACGTAGGAGACGGGCGTGAACTCGCTAAAATCAACGAGTTCGCAGAGCGCGTCCTTCCATGCGTTCGCCTGTTCGGCGGTAATCATGTCCGCCATTGGACAGCCCGCGGTTATGTCGGGCGCCATGACGGTCATTTCTTTTCCGCCGCGCGCCGCGACCTTTTCCGGGCGATTCGCCAGAACGTCGGCGGTCTCGAGCATGAAGTGGACGCCGCAGAAAAGGAGCGCCTCCGCTTTAGAGTCCGCCGCGCGCTTGGCGAGCGCGAGACTGTCGCCGACGAAATCCGCAATTTCGACGACCTCGTCGACGACGTAATAATGCGCGAAAACGGCGAGACGATCGCCCGCCGCGTCGCGAACCGCTTGAATTCTTTCCCGGAGCTCTTTGTGGGAGAGATTTTCGTAATCTGTAAGAGCTTTCATGGAAACTTTCTGGGGTTGCGCCCTTTGAATCAAACGTCAAAGAGCCAGGTGGAGAGATAACGTTCTCCCGTGTCGGGGAGAAGCGCGACAATGTTCTTGCCTTCAAATTCGGGGCGTTTGCTCAGTTCCAACGCCGCGTGGAGCGCCGCGCCGCTCGAGATTCCGACAAGAATGCCTTCTTGTTTCGCGGATTCTCGCGCCGCGTTTCCGGCGTCCGCCGCCGAAACAGGAACGACCTCGTCGACGACCGCCGCGTCGTACGTCTTCGGAACGAAGCCCGCGCCGATTCCTTGAATCTTATGCGCGCCCGCGGGCTTGCCCGAGAGCACCGCGCTCGTGTCCGGCTCGACCGCGACGATATACGCGCTCGGACGACGTTCCTTCAGCGCCTTGCCGACGCCGGAGACCGTGCCGCCCGTGCCGACGCCGGCGACGAAAACGTCGACCTCGCCGTCGAGCGCTTCGAAAATCTCGATTCCCGTGCGCTCATAGTGACGCTTCGGGTTGGACTGGTTTTCAAACTGCATCGGAATCCAAGATCCGGGAATCTGCGCGTTGAGCTCGTTGGCGCGCTTGATGGCGCCCTTCATCCCCTCGGTTCCGGGCGTGAGATCGACCGTCGCGCCGTACGCGGCGGCGAGCTTGCGGCGCTCGACGCTCATCGTCTCGGGCATCGTCAGAATGAGCTTGTAGCCCTTGACGGCGCAGACAAGCGCGAGCCCGACGCCCGTGTTGCCGCTCGTGGGTTCGATGATCGTGGCGCCCGGCTTGAGAACGCCCGCCTTTTCGGCGTCTTCGATCATGGCGACCGCGATACGATCTTTGACGCTTCCGCCGGGGTTGAAATATTCAACCTTGACGAAAAGATTCGCCTTGCCCTGATTGAGCTTGTTGACGCGAACCAACGGGGTGGAACCAACGGCTTCGATAATATTCTCGTAAAGCTTTCCCATGTTATGACCTCCAGATTGTGGGAATACCTAGCAATGTAGTAGGTATTTTAATCTTCTTCACAATCCGCGTCAAGGAGAACTTTTCAAATTCTTTGGATTTTTAACAAAGTTGTCGCAAATCGTCTTTCCGAATCAAGCGTCTACTCTTTCAGGAAAGAAGCGCCGGACTTCTTGACAAAACGCGTCGTTCTTTAGTATACTTTGTCGAAGTCGATTGACAAAGGTCGGGAAGCATTATTTCCCTCAGTTGAGAGAGTTGCAGCTATGAAAATATCGACGAGGGGTCGTTACGCGCTTCGGATGATGGTCGAACTTGCCCGAAATCAGGGGGACGGCTATCTCACTCTTACGGTGATTGCCGAGAGTCAGTGAATCTCGAAAAAATACCTCGAGCAAATCATACCGCTTCTTTCCCACGCGTCCTATCTTAAGACGACGCGAGGTCTTAAGGGCGGGTATCGTCTTTCCCGCGCGCCGTCGGAATACAAGGTCGGCGACGTTCTGCGGCTGACGGAAGGCTCGCTGGCGCTGGTCGTTTGCGTCTGTCCCGATAGGTCGGACGTCTGCGATAAATGCGGCGATTGTCCGACGTATCCGCTCTGGAAGAAACTTTCGCGAATCGTCGCCGACTATCTCGACGGCGTGACGCTCGAAGATCTCGTCGAAAACCGAATCGAACTCGATTCGCTCGACGACGCGGCGCTCTGAGGTTGCGTTTCTCTATCGTTCCAACAAAAAACGGGGGTCCTTGTTTTTGGACTCCCGTTTCTTTCTATCGCGTCAAGCGAGAACGCGGCGCCAGCGTCAGGTGGTGTAGTCCGCGTTAAGGTGGACGTATTCCGTCGTCAGATCGGAGGTCCAGAAGCGGATTTTACCGTCGCCTTCTTGGAAGAAGAGTTCGACGCTCACGTTGCGGTTGGAGCGGATCGAGTTGGAGACTTCCTCCTTGTTGAAGCTCTGCGGAGCGCCGTCCTTGTAGAGGAGGAACCCGTTGATTTTGAGCGAGACTTTGGCGGGGTCGTAAGGAACGCCGCAGCGTCCGGTCGCGGAGACGACGCGGCCCCAGTTCGGGTCGGCGCCGCAGATCGCGGTCTTGACGAGCGCGTCGTTCGCGACGGTCTGCGCGAGGAGCTTCGCGGACGCGCGATCGGGCGCGCCGGTCACGTCGATCGTAACGAGATGCGTGACGCCCTCGCCGTCGTTGGGGATCATCGGCGCAAGCTCTTGGCACATATCCAAAAGAATGTTCGAGAAGAACTTGAGCGAGTCGCCTTTGAGGGGCGTCGGGTCGGCGGCGCCGTTCGCCATGAGGATGCACGTGTCGCTCGTGCTCGTGTGACCTTCGACGCTCACGCAGTTGAACGTGTCTTCCACAGCGGCGCGGAGCGCGGCCTGCGCGTCGTCGGGATCGAGCGCCGCGTCGGTGACGATCGTCGCGAGCATCGTCGCCATGTTCGGACCGATCATCGCGGCGCCTTTGCACATCGCGGCGAGGCGAATCGTCGTCCCGCCCGGGAGCGTCGCCTGTCGGGAAACGATCTTGAGGCGCGTGTCCGTCGTCTGGATCGCGGTCGCGGCTTTTTCGAAGTCGTGAAAACTCGTTCCGAGTTTCGCGGCGGCGCGCTCCGCTCCGACCGCGATCGCCTTCATCGGCAAATGGACCCCAATGACGCCCGTCGACATAACGAGCGCCTGATCGCCCGTCGCGCCGACCGCTTCGCCCGCGTATTCCGCCATTTTGCGCGCGTTAAAGAGCCCGATCTTGCCCGTGCAAGCGTTCGCGCATCCCGAATCGGTCGCGACGACGACAAATCCGCGCCCCGGCGTGCGCTCGCGGTCGTAGACGACCGGGGCGCCGCAGTTGAGATTCTGAGTGTAGACGCCCGCGGCGGTCGCGGGACGTTCGGAGACGACGAGAGCAAAGTCAAGCTTTTTTGAACCGGGCTTAATTCCGCAGTTTACGCCCGCGTACCGAAATCCTTTCGGCAAATAAAACGTTTTCTCGTCCATTTAAAACCGCTCCGTATGTAAAAAGTTTTCTCGTGAAATTTTCTCGTAAGCAATACGGTCCCGACGTTTACCAGACGTTCAGCTCGCTCTCAAGCTCCACGCCGACTCGCGCGCGCACCTGTTCCTGAATGAGCGCGACAAGACGCGCGACGTCTTCGCTCGAACAGTTGGGGGTCGTCTTGACTAGG
>CAMZHY010000025.1 GCA_947307005.1 uncultured Planctomycetaceae bacterium | reverse complement strand
CCACCGGATCGACAGTCCGGGACTCTAACCAATTGAGCTACAACCCCAACGCCGCCGTCACGCCGCACACGCCGCGTCAAGCAAGCGCGCGCTATTCTATCACCCCTACCAAGCTTGCCAAGGGGGATTCACGAAAAAAGCCTAAATTTCCGCTCGCTAAACCGCAGCTTTTCTCTCGACGCCGTCTCTCCAATTGTGTAGGCTCTCGGCGCTACCGGAGAGAATTTGCGTTTGTTTTGTTCAGACGCAAAGGAAAATTATTCTATGTCGGAACTTGAAAGAACAGAACAAGCGACCCCAAGGAAGCGCCAAAAGGAACGGCAAAAGGGGAACGTCGCCAAAAGTCAGGACGTCGTCGCAGCCGTCGGTTTGCTCGTCGCGACTATCGCGTTGACGGCGAGCGCAAAGACAAGCGCGACGACGGCGCTCGAAGAAATGCGTTCCGTCTTTGCGGACGGGTTTGCGCTTCACGCAAATGAATTCTCCTTCGTTTCCGAGGTTTCGGATCTAATTTGGTTTCTTCTCCAGAAATTCGCGGGCTTCTTTCTTTTGCTCGTCCTCGCAGGAATTGTAGGAAACGTCCTTCAAACAGGCTTTCTTATTCTTCCCAAGAAGGCGCTCCCCGACTTTAAACGTCTTGCTCCAAACGCAAATCTCAAACGTATCTTCTCTGTGGAAGCCGTCGCGCGGACTGTCGGCGGGCTAGTTAAGACGCTTCTCTTTGCGCTACTCGTCGTTATGGCGATTAAACGCGACGCGCAAACTCTCGTCGCCCTTCCTTACGCGAAACCGATAGAAATTATTCTTTTTTTCTCGGCGTTCACAAAGCGCGTCGCTTATCAGTTCTGCGCGCTTGTCATTTTGCTTGCCGTCGCGGATTACGGATTCAAACGATGGAAGTACGAACGCGATATTCGTATGACGCGTCAGGAACTCAGCGACGAAATCAAAGAAGAGTCGGGGTCTCCCCAAACGCGCGGCAAGCGCCGAGAAGCAAGAAGCGCGCTCATGAACAGCGTGACCGCGATCTCCGGAACTGCTCCTACGTTTCCCGTTTCTCCCTTCCAACCGAAACAGGATCGAGAGAAAACGGAAAAAGGCGCGCGGAAAAAGAAAGGCGCTTAATAGAAAGAGCGACCTCCCGATTGGCGCCGTTAGTTAGCGTCGGCGACTTCAAGAACAAGACTGCGGAGGACCCCCTCGTTGAGACGCGTTTCTATAACGTCGCCGTTCTTCGTTTCGGACGCGTTTTTAAGGATCTTTCCTGACGCAATATCCCTAGTTATCGAATAACCGCGACTCAAAACGGCAAGAGGACTCATCGCCTCTAAACGCGCGACGGTCTCTCGAAAACGCGATTCATGACGCTGGCGCGTCGCGTCGACGGCGACGGCGAGACCGTCCTGCCCCGCCTGAACGATATCCGGGTCGAGCAGTTCGGTCTTTCGTTCCCAGACGACTTGACCGGGCTCCTGAAAAACGCGACGCAGCGCCATCGATTGAAGTCGTTCTTCCGCGTAACTCAGCCGCGTCTCGACAATCCTCCTCGCGCGTTCTTTCCACTCTTCGAGCGGTTGAAAACGCTCGCGATCATGTTTGACGACGCAACCCGCAGCAGCCGTCGGCGTCAGCGCGTGAACGTCCGCGACTCGATCGCAGAGAGAAACGTCAAGTTCATGCCCTACGCCGGTTATTACGGGAAGTTCGGACGCGGCGATCGCTCGCACCGTCGCCTCCTCGTTGAATTCCCAAAGATCTTCGACGCTCCCTCCTCCGCGAATGAGCGCGATGACGTCCAGCCCTAATTTCGAAGCGTTCGCATTTAAGTCTCGTATTGCGTCGGCAATCTCAATCGAGGCTCCGGGACCTTGCACTCTCGTTGGAGCGACGACAACCTCAATTCCTTTAGAGAAGGCTGCGAGCGTGTTGACAAAATCGCGCAAGGCGGCGCCTGACGGCGACGTCGCGACTCCTACGCGCTTAATGAAGAAGGGAAGACGCTTTTTGCGGGACTGAGCAAAAAGACCTTCTTTTTCAAATCTCGATTCTAACTCTCGAAGACGCAACTCCCACGAGCCTACCCCTACCCGTTCCAACGTTGTCGCGACAAACTGACACTTTCCGTGGGGCGTGTAGAATTCGACCCGTCCGCGTCCGCATACCTTCACGCCGTTTTCCAATTCAAAGGGAAGTCGCCTAAAATCGCTATTCCATATAACGGATTGAAGTTGGGCTCTTTCGTCTTTGAGCGTAAAATAGCAGTGACCTGTTTTTTTATTAACGGTCTTGTTTGAAACTTCGCCGACAACAACCAGAGAACGAAATCCAGGTTCGAGAACGCCTTTAATCCTCTTAGTGACTTCGTCAACGGAAAGAGGGCGCGACTCGCCCATTCCTCCGAAAAGAAAACCGTCGCTTGCGAATGCGCTAGACCTCGCGTTTCTCATCGAATTCCTCGTTAGTAGGTCGCGTTCGCGCCGAGAGAATCGGATTCGCCGTCGTCGGCTGTGACGCGAACGGTAAGACGCTGAACGCACGTTTCCGGTTTCGAGGCGTTAAGATCGCTTACTTCAAGTTCGAGGAGGTAAACGCCCGGTTCAAGTTCCTCAGAGAGGGGAACGGAAACGTTTAGCACAACGTCGCGAAGTTTCGTCTCGGAAAGATTGCGACAACGTTGAGTCTCGAAGGTCGTCAGCGGCGTTCCTTTCGCGTCGAGAAGTCGCCAGCGACACTCGACGTCGATTGAAAAACCGTTTTCTGTTTCGCGACTTGTCACATAATCCAACTCAGAATAAGCGTAGAGCGGTTCTCCAGGTTCGTAAGGATCGACGCGTTCCTCGAAAAGACCGTAGCACGCCGGCGCCTCGACAAGGAGCGTTTTGCGTATTCGCAGTTGACATAGCCCCGAAAATGAATCAAGCCCTGAGCGTAAACGTTCGGCGACAAACGTCGGATCTATCTCTTCAAGCTGGTTCTGCAAAAGCGTTTCCAGTCCACGACACTCCTTTTCCCAGAAGACTCGAAGCGGATCGGATTCGTCTTCAATTTCTTGGAACAACCCCGCGAACGTCGTCGCCGCGACGCTTGTGCTCTTCGCGTTCGACAAGAAGAGACTGAATGGCGTTTTTAATCTGTTCAATCCACGCGATTTCCTCTCGCGTAAGCGGCGCCGCAGACACGGCGTCCGACTTACGAGCATCGAGAGAACTAGGCGCCGCCTCGCTCAACGCGCTGGCTTTGTTCTCAAGCGTTTCGTCCGTCTCGACGCCCTCCATAATAGCGTTGGCAAGATCGGAGGCAATCGCGCCTCCGGAAACGGTTGAAGACGAAAAAACGCCATGTTCCGACTCGTCGTACTCGGCGTTTGCAATAACGTCGTCGATAATGACGTCAAGATCGATTTCACCGTCGGGGTCTTCAACTGGTTTGTCGAAAAACGCGTCGGCGTCGTTCGGTTCGGACTTGCGATCAGAACTCGCGCTTCGGTTGTCCGAAGCGGAAAAACGAGACTCGTCTAAAACGGAAAGGTCGTCTGAATCTCGATCTTCGCGGGATGAAGCGAGACCGTGCGGTCGTTCCAATCGCAACGACTGATCGACGGAAACGTCCTCAGGAGAGCGATCGCGCGCAAAACTGTCTGCAAACTGGTCGTCGGAATCGACAACTTGTTCGGAATCAAACCACTCAAAACTCTTACGACTTCCGAGAGATTCGCGGAAACCGTCGTCAACCTCGCGAGGAGACGTCGAAAAACGATCGAGCGACGCGTTCGTTCCGCCAACGTTGCGATCGTTCGTCGACTCCAAAACAGACGTCGACGCCTCGGCTTCTCTCAAAAGCGATTCGGGCGTCGCTTCAAAGCCGCGAGGAGAATCGTGAATGGAACGTCGTTCCGTAAAGGACGTCGACGCGACGACGTCCCCGGCGCGCGGCGCAATTGACGAAATCGGCCGCGTTTGTCCAAATCCTTTCGATCGCGTTAAACCCGACGTTTGCGCAATTCGATTCGTAGAGGCGTTCAAACGGGTCGAATCAATCGGCGTTAGAGTTGCGGATCCGACGCGTTTATCAAGATAACCGGATTTCTTGCGCGTAGGCGCGTCGGGAAGGAGTTCGTCGGTTGTTTCGTCGCCGTCGTTCTTTGGCGGCGCGTAAGAATTCGAACGATATGAATTCGTCGAAAGAGAACCCGTCGAATCGGATTCGCGGGGCTTAAGCGCAGCCGCGCGACGACTTGCAAAAGACTCGGAAACGTCTCGAGTCGCCGCGTCGCCATAGGCGTAGCTGTCGATATGAACAATCGCTCGGCGATCGACCGCGACGCTGGCGACGGAATAATACGTTTCAATCGTCTTCATCGGCGGAATGAAGCGTCCTTGGTCGTATTGTTCGACCACAAGTCCGGAACGATTCCAGGCTTTTTGACGCGAAGTCTTTTTTGAAACGGATGGAACGGCAACCGCTTTCTGTCTAGACTTAGGAACGGAATTCTGCTCCACGGATCGTCCGACGATCAATTCGTCCTCAACTTCGTCTGAATGACTTGAGGGAAAAAGCCTCGACAAAAAACCAGAGGAAGAAGAACGGCGTTCCGGCTCGTCGTTCCTCAACGCAACGGGATCGACTGATTTAGAAGAAATCTCTCGGCGTTCTCGCGTTAACTCGTCGCTTTTTTCGCGTTCTAGGGGACGGTCGTCCGAAGAAAGTCCCAGTTCAGACTCCAATTCAACGTCCTTGTTCGTTTTTCCAGAAAAAGGAAAACGGAACGCGTCCCTCATCTTAGAGGTCCAAGGTTTTTTCGAATCCTCCAACGCGTCGTCGTCCGACGAAACCTCTCTCACCGCGCCGCGCGTCGTCCGAGCAACGTCTGATTCGTTCGCTTTCGCCTGAAGAATACGATCTTGTTCGTAATTATCGCCGCGATCGTCAACAGATTCCATACGGGCGCGTTCCCAATCGGAAGTCGCGTCCCGTCCGTTGAAATAGCGACCGTGTTCAAAATCTCTGGCGAAAAACAAATGACAACCGCTTCCCGCGCCTAAAAGAACGCTCAACGCAACAACGACGCTTGTCTGGAAAAAAGGCCTGCTGAAAAAAGACGGTCTCGACGACGTTGCAAAGCCGTCGCGTCTCACTATTCGTTCTCTTTTTTCAGTTCGTTTCATTGAACGCATCCTTGTGTCGATCTGTAAAGATCTAATCCAACGGGAACGCAATCCTTACAATATCCCGTATATTCTTTCGAATGATGACGTTAAAGCTCGCGCCGTCGGGATCGATCGACGTTTGTCTTTTTCTGATCGTCAAGTCGATCGAGCCATTCGCAAGTTCGACGAATCCCTTCCTCAAGGGAAATCGGATCATACCCCAGTTCTTTCTTCGCCTTCTCGCAAGAGTATTTCCAGTCGACCAAGAAAGTCTTGACCCAACCTGGCGTTATTCTTGGATAAAATCCGGTAAGTCCCGCCCAAATTTTCAACGCGTGACCAACGAGAAGAGGCGCGAATTTGTAAAGAGGAAGCTTAAAATGCTTCTTTCCGTCGACCTTGTCGATTGTCTGGTATAGTTCCAGTAACGACGCGACGTCTCCCCCAAGGATATAACGTTCGCCTACGCGCCCCTTCTCTAGCGCAAGACGATGTCCCCGGGCGATATCCTCGACATAGCCGTAGTTGCCATAGTTGACGCCGTAATTAATCAGGAACGGCCCCACGCCTCGACGATAGTCGCGAATCAGTCCCGCCATCGCGTTTCCTTCGGAAAGTTGTCCCGGCCCATAGACCCGAGTCGGATTGACTATGACGAGAGGAAGCCCTTTCTTCGCCATTTGAAGCGCGAGCTTCTCGCCTTCCGTTTTCGATTCCTCGTATTCCGTGTAACAGACGTTCGTAATCCTCTCAAGCGTCTCGTCGCAAAGTTGACCTTTAGGAGTCGGTCCAAAAGTCACTATCGTCGACGTTAGCACGACGCGCTCGACGTCTAGCTTCTTGGCTGCGTTCAGTACGTTCTGAACCCCGTCCACGTTGACCTTGAAAAACACGCTCGGATCGCGCGCGTAATTCCTTGCGTAACCGGCGAGTGAAAACACATATTTACAACCGGTCATTCCACGAACGATCGAATCGATATCGTTGACGTCGCCGGCGACATACTCAAAATTAGGATGTTCCCAAAGTTCGCTGACGTCGCCCTCGTACCCGGGCGGGAGCTTTGGCTTAGAACGACTCATCCCCCTCACGCGCCACCCCTCGGCAAGCAGCTGACGCGTTAGCGTCGTGCCAATAAATCCCGTGGCGCCGGTGATAAAAATCGTCGCAGATCGATCGAGTTCCAACGAAACGCTCCTTGAAAAATCAAATCAACCAACGTGGAAACACGCGTCGGTTCCAAAATATGCGCTCTTAAAATTCGCCGACGTCCTCGGAAACCGTCCGTTCAATTCCAGTTTCGCGTTCTTCGCCTTGTTCTAAAACTTCGGCCGCTTCCGTAGCTTCCGATGTAGGCGACGCGCCGCCTAATCCCGATTTTTCGCGATCAAGTCTCTCCGTAACTTGACAACTGTATTCCAAAAAGCTCGCAAACCCAAACGCGCCGGGACCAGATTTTTTGAAATTCAATTCCGTTCGTATCGCCTGACCCAATTCGCGATCAAAAAGAACTCGCCCCGTAAATAAACGTTCGGCGAGAGCGCCCTCGACAACGGGATCGTCCACGATCGAAACAAGCGTCGTCTTAAAGGTAATCGTCGCATATTTGTCGTCAATCTTCTCAAGACGGAATAATTCGACAATTCGACACGGATGAGGAATATCGTCGCTCCCTTTGAGATAGAGCGTATATGGAATCGTCCAAACGTCGCCTACCGCAAGTTCCGAATCTGGAAAAGGAGCCATTACGCTAGAATCGCCTTCTCGTCCTTGGTATTCCGCGACAAGCTTCGTTTTGTCGGACATAACGCCCAACGGGTTGATCGAGAACGTTTCCAACGCCACGCCCACCGCTTTCTCGGTGCCGAACGCCGCAATCTCACGAGGAACAACCACGTCTCGTTCGCTGTCGTAGTTAATCGGATCTTTTCCTTCTTCCCGCTGTTCGAGAACCATTCGATCGATCCAGTGTCGCGCGCTGACTCGACCGTCCTCTAAGGCGTCGAGAAATTCCCAACGACGCCACGTTGTCGACGACGTCTCAATGAGCTTCTCAACGCCGCTATAGGAAACGCGTTTACGCACGAGATGCACCACGTTCCACGCAAGGTTCGTATTCGGTCTAAACTTATATTCAAGTCGATATCTCTGAGCGGCGGAGTCCGCCGACTTGCTCTTATCAAGCGTCGGCGCGATAAGCGAACGATCGTCAGAGTACTTGCGGCGAGTCTCTTCGTCAACGAGAGAAACGTCAATTCCAACGTCATTCCGGTCGTTGGATTCGGAAACAACGTCGTCTTGTTCGTCCGAAAAAACGCCGGCAAACTGATCCGTCGTCTGTCCCAACGCCTGAACAGCCTCCTGCAAAGCGGCGGATTCGTCGGGAGAAACTGGCCGATTTTCCGCCTTTTTCGAACCGACGCCGGTTTCTTCACGTCCAATATTTTCCGTCCTCGAAGGCTCCTCGCGTTCGCGATCATGAAAATCGCAACCGACGAAGGCGCTTCCCCCAAAAACGACAAGGAACGCTAAAACCAATGGCGACGCGACGTCTCGTCTTCTCATAAATCCATCGCTCTCCGATTGTTAACATGGAAATCAACGTCGTCAAACGTCAACGACTCAAAACCCGACGCCTAAAGACGCTCCCCGCAGGATATACTTTTGAAGTCCGTCTGTCCATCCCAATTTGTCAACGCGCCGAATTATACAAGAGCGCGTCAAAATGTTATTGATCAGAAAGAAAGCGAAAAAGGGAGAGCTGGAAACGGCAGGTAAAAAAATCGAAGCGGTCGCTAGACAAATCCCCCTCGTCGGTATAATGAGCATGTTTTGAGCTTCGAGTTGAATTTTTGAAACCTTTGTCGGTTTGGCGCCGACTATGCTTTGACTATCTCATTGGGAGCTGCGCGCTCGATTCGGCTCCTTCGCCAACATGGAACAATAGGGATTCTGACTTATATGGCATACGAACGCTTTACCGTCCGCGCAAAGAACGCAATGAAGCATGCTCATTCAGAAGCAATGCGTCTGAACCATGAGTACATCGGATCGGAACACATTCTCCTCGGGCTCCTCAAGGAAGGGGGCGGAGTCGCGGCGAAAGTTCTCAAAAAATACGGTTTCGACATACGCGTTGGTCGAAAAGAGGTTGAAAAACTTTCTTCACAGGGACCGGATCTCATTTCCGTAGGCAAACTCCCTGAAACGCCGACAACCAAACGTTTGCTTGAAAAATCGATGGAGTTGGCAAAAAAATACAACCACACGTATGTTGGGACGGAACATCTTATCTTGTCGATTGTCCAAGACCCGGAATGCGTCGCGAGCCAAGCGCTTCTTAATGCGGGACTGAATCTCGACGAAATCCGCGACGAAGTCGTTTCAATGATTGACAATGGCGAGAACGACTTAAGCGATTCCACATCTTCCTCGCGGCCCCCCGACGGCGAGTCGGTCGCGCCTCCTCGAGGCGAGCCAAACGATCATCCGGAAACGCCTGGAGCAGCTCCTCGAGCGAAGGTCAAAACGCCCGCTCTCGATAGCTTTGGGCGCGACCTCACTGAATTGGCGCGAAAGGGAGAGCTTGACCCTGTCGTCGGGCGTGAGAATGAAATTGAACGCGCAATGCAGATTCTTTGCCGACGCACAAAGAACAATCCCGCGCTCATTGGAGAAGCGGGCGTTGGTAAAACGGCTATCGTCGAAGGACTTGCGCAACGCATCGTTGATGGGCGCGTGCCGGAAATTCTTATGGATCGCCGCATCGTCGCCCTCGACCTGACCCTTATGGTCGCGGGCACGAAGTACCGCGGTCAGTTCGAAGAGCGCATCAAAGCGCTGATGAATGAAGTTAAACGCGCCAAGAATGTCATTCTCTTTGTCGACGAACTTCATTCCCTCGTAGGCGCCGGCAGCGCCGAGGGCGCGAACGACGCCTCCAACATCCTCAAACCTGCGCTCTCGCGCGGCGAACTCCAGCTTCTTGGAGCCACGACATTCGACGAATATCGAAAATTCATCGAAAAAGATCACGCGTTGGAACGCCGTTTCCAAGCTATCAAGGTTAATCCCCCGACGATGAAAGAAACGGTCGAGATTCTGAAGGGGTTGCGCAGTCGTTATCAGGATCACCACCACGTCAAGATAACCGACGACGCACTTGAAGCCGCCGTCGAGCTCTCCGAGCGTTATATCCCCAGTCGTAGCCTCCCCGATAAAGCGATTGACGTCATCGACGAAGCTGGCGCTCGCGTTCGGCTTCTGACCTGCACTCGCCCTCCCGATCTCACGGACGTCGACCGCCGCATTCTCGAGCTTCAAAAACTCAAGGAAGAGACGGTTCAGAATCAGCAGTTTGAAGAGTCCGCTCGGTATCGAGACGAGATTGACACCCTTATCGCAAAGAAGGCCGAGCTCAAGAAGAACTGGAAAAATCAGCAGACGGAAACAAGCGGAGTCGTCGACGCTACCATCGTCGCGGACGTTGTCTCCAAAATCTCCGGGGTGCCGCTTGCTCACGTTACGGTAGAGGATTCCAAACGTTTGCTTACGATGGAAGACGAACTCCACAAGCGCGTCGTGAGTCAGCATGAAGCGGTTTCGGCTGTCTCGAAGGCGATTCGTCGAAGTCGTAGTGGAATTCAAGATCCTCGACGTCCGATCGCGTCTTTCATCTTTGCCGGACCAACCGGCGTCGGCAAAACCTTGCTTGCCAAATCGCTCGCCGAATTTATGTTCGGCGACGAGGACGCGATCATTCAGATCGACATGAGCGAGTATATGGAGCGTTACAACGTCAGCCGAATGGTGGGATCCCCTCCCGGCTACGTTGGACACGACGAAGGAGGACAACTCACGGAAAAGGTTCGACGTCGTCCCTATTCCGTCGTCCTTTTCGATGAAATTGAGAAAGCGCACCCCGACGTCTTCAATATTCTCCTCCAAGTTCTGGAAGAGGGGCGTTTGACTGATAGTCTTGGGCGACTTATCGATTTCCGCAATACGATCATTATCATGACGACGAACGCGGGCGCCGCCGCTATCAAGAACGAAACTTCATTTGGATTCCAAGAACCTGACGCCGACTCTTCTTACGACAGCATGAAAACTCGGGTGAACGAGGAAATTGAACGCGCGTTCCGTCCCGAGTTCATCAACCGTTTCAACGACGTCATCGTCTTCCGCCATCTCACGGAAAAGGATCTCGTTTCCGTCGTCGAACTCGAACTGAACAAACTTCGCAATCGACTTGTCGAAAAGGGGTGGTGTCTGGTCGTCTCCGAAGACGCCGTAAAATACGTCATAAAGAAGGGCTCGAATCTCGACATGGGCGCCAGACCGCTCCGTCGCGCCATCGAGACCTACATTGAGGACAAACTTTCGGAGAGGATTCTCGAGGGCGTATTCGAGGGACGCGAGGTTATTGACGTCACCCTCGAAACGAAGGAAGTTCCCGACGAAAACGCGACCGACGAATCCAAAACGCAGAAGAAACAGGAACTCGTTTTTAACGCGAAAGATTACGCCGATCTTCCGGAAGAAATCCTTGAAGGCGTTCAGATCAAAGAATACCGAGAAAAAATCCTAGAACGCGAACGGTTGCGAAACAAGACGGACGCAAGCGAAGGCGAAGACGAAAACGGCGATTCCAAGGCGCAAGACGCGCCTGAGAATTCGAACGGGGCCGACGTCTGAATCGACGACTCCTTGGTTGTCGGTGATTTTGGGATATAATCGAAGGGGGAACGTTTTGCGACGTTCCCCCTTTTTGTTTGACGACGCGTTTTGACGTCTGAAACAGCGCCGACCCAAGCCGACGAAAGAAAAACTGCGATCGAAGGAACTCTGTATAATGTTGACGTCCGAGCTCTTTACTCCTTATTCAATTACGATCGGGATCGTCGCGGCCTTCCTGATTGGCGTTTCTAAAACGGGAACGCCCGGCGTCGGACTTTTTGCTTGTCTGCTAATGCTTTTTGCGTTTCGGGGTCGCGAAATGTTCGCTTCGGGGGCCGTAGTTCCTCTTCTCATCATCGGCGACGTCGCCGCCGTCTACTTTTACCGTAAAGACTGCGATCCCCTCCTTCTCAAACGCCTTTGCCCGCCGGTCGCCGTCGGATTAATCTTGGGGACGGTCGCGCTTTGCCGTCTGCAGAATTCGCAGTTTCGACTCGTCGTGGGGCTTCTCGCATCGTCGATTCTGTTATTCGAATTTATCCGAAACAGAATGGGGTGGACAAAAGTCGCGACAAACAAGCCCTTTCGATGGGGTTGCGGAATTCTCGCCGGAGCGACCACAATCCTCGGCAACGCCGCAGGCGCCGTGTCCGCCGCTTATTTCTCTTCGCAGGGACTCGATAAAAAGCGCTTTATGGGAACGAACGCTGTTTTCTTCTTCCTTGTAAACGTTTCAAAGATTCCGCTTATGCTCGCCGCGACTCGTATTCGACTTGCGGTCGGTTTTGAAGAAGAGGCGGCGCAAGTCATGAATGAAAAAACCTTTGCGCTCACTGCGGTTTTTCTTGCGCCGGTCTTAATCGGAGGCTATGTCGGCAGGAGGATTTATAAGGCGATTCCAGAAAAAGTTTTCGTCCCATTTATTCTCTCGCTCAACTTTATCACGGCGGTCTACATCGTTGTTACTTCGCTCGTCTAAAAACGTCATTGGACTGGAGCGACGTTGTCTTCGACGCGTTAATACGGTAAAATACGATCTGACACGTAAAGATAATCCGACGGTCTCAACGCCGTTTTCCCACGAAATGGACGCCTAATCGTATGTTGCAAGCGCTGATTTTTGATTTCGACGGCACTATCGCCGACACTGTTCCCATCTGCGTCGACGCGTTCCGCATGACGGTCGAGCCAGTTCTTGGTAGACCGCTTACGCTCGACGACGTCCGCTCTTACTTCGGTCCAACGGAAGAGGGAATCTTCCAGAAACATTTCCCCGAGCGATGCGACGAACTCCTCGCGGAGTTATTAAGGCGCTACGAGGAACTTCAAAAAGGCGTTCCCGAAACCGCGCCCGGAATTATGGAGTTAATTCGCGACGTCAGGAGCGCGGGCGTTCGCGTCGCGCTCGTGACGGCAAAGGGACGTCATACTTGTCAAATCTCGCTCGATTTTTACGGAATTGAGAACGATTTTGAAGAAATACGCGTCGGAAGTCCGGAAGGACGCGTTAAGGATGCGGCGATTCGCGAGGTTCTCTCCAAGATGGAGATCAGACCGGAAAATTCCGTATACGTCGGCGACGCGTATAAGGACGTTGTTTCGGCTCATAAGGCGGGCGTTCCCTGTTGGTCGGCCGCATGGTTTGCCTCGGCGAATCCCAGTAAAATACTGGAATACAATCCTGAAAGAATCTTCTACAGCGTCTCGGAAATGAGAAGCGAACTTGAAAAAGAGGGCGTTCTGAAATGACTGTTAAGCGTCGGGTTACGCGAAAAGTTAGAGTCGGCTCCGTCATTATCGGCGGCGACGCGCCCGTCGTCGTTCAAACGATGGCGGCGACCAAGACGAGAGATTACGAAGCGACGGCGGCGTCCGTCGCCAAACTTTCAAAATTTGGCGCGGGAATCGTCCGCGTCGCTGTCGACACGCCTCAAGACGCCAAGGCGCTCGCGGAGATTCGAAAGCGTGTCGACGCCAATCTCTCCGTCGATCTTCAAGAAAATTTTAGACTTGCGGAGAATGTCGCTCCGAATGTCGATAAGATTCGATACAATCCTGGAAAAATAGGCTTTCTAGAACCGGAACTCTCATGGGAGAAAAAAGTCGAGTATCTCGTCGACGTCGCAAAAGAATACGACTGCGCGCTGCGCGTCGGAATCAACTCGGGCAGCCTCGATCCTGAAAAACTCCGCGAATATCGAGAGAAGCTTGGGCATAACGACGCCGATCCGGCGCCCGCGAGCGACGACGCGACCTTTTTCGATCCGCCGATTCGCAGCGCTCTTGAACACGTCGACTTTCTCGAATCGATCGGTTTTGATCGCTACGTCGTGTCGATCAAGGATTCCGATCCGGAAACGGTTCTCATGTTAAATCGACGTTTCGCCGCGCTCAAGCCCTTCGTTCCTCTCCACCTCGGGGTTACCGAAGCGGGCGCGCCTCCGCGTGGAATTCTCAAAACGCGCGCCGCGCTGGAACCGCTTCTCGCAGAAGGAATCGGCGAGACGCTGCGTGTTTCGCTGACCGTCGTCGCGGATCAAAAGGAACAGGAGGTCGCCGCTGGAAAAACGCTTCTTGAAAACGTCGCCAACGGAGCCGTCGCGTCGATCGCCGATCTCAACAAAACGGGTCTCAATATTGTCAGCTGTCCGGGATGTTCTCGAACGGAGAGTTCGCGCTTTGTCGAACTCGCTCATAAAATTGACGACGCGACCGAGTTTGCGCGTCCTTATCCTTTGACGGTCGCCGTTATGGGATGTCGCGTCAACGGACCGGGAGAATCGGACGACGCCGACGTCGGAATGTGGTGCGGAGGCGATCGCGTCAACTTAAAAAGCGGCGGAACGTCCGTTGGAACGTTTTCTTACGAGGAAGTCGTCGAAAAAGCGGTCGAACTCCTCAAAGAAAAGATATCGTCAATGAAATAGCGCCTGCGACTTCAGTTCCCATTTTTTAACGCACAGGAAAAAAGCATGAATCAGAAAATCAATAGAAGGACGTTTCTTGGCGCTTCCGCTCTCGTTTTATGTCTTCCCTCGCGACTCGTCGCCGACGAGGTCGCCGGCGAAGTCGTCCTTCGATTCGTCGCGTTAAGCGACGTGCATTATGATCGCAAGCATAAGGACGACGCCGCGGAACACGTCCGCTTTGCATCCGCGCTTCAATTCATGAACGAATTCAGCGCCAAGCAAGATTACGATAAATTCGACGCGCTTGTCGTCGCCGGCGATTTCACCAATCACGGCGTCCCCGAGGAACTCGGTCCTTTCAAAAAAACGATGGACGACAACCTCAAAAACTCGACCAGACGCGTCTTATGCATGGGAAACCACGAATACTACGGCGGAAATCGCGAGCTTTGGGAAAAGACCTTTGAAACCGCCGCCAACCGTCGACAGGAAATCAACGGATTCCAGTTTATCACCATCGCGCCCGAAAAAGGAACATGCAACGAGAACGATTACGTTTACGCGCGAGAATGGCTCGAGCAAGAATTAAAAGACGCTATCGCCGCTGATCCGACGAAGCCCGTTTTTGTCGTTCAACATTATCACGTCTATCGCACGGTCTTCGGCAGTTACGACCTGCCCGGCGATTTCCACGCCGGCGTCAAAGATATCGCGGACATTTTGGAAAAATATCCGCAAGTCGTTCACATTTCAGGACATTCTCACTATCCTTCGGTGGAGCCGCGTTCAATATGGCAGGGCAAGTTTACCGCTATTGGAACTGGGTCGATGAGTTACTTCGCTTTGCCGTTGTATGAGACTCAGAGAGGCTTCGGGCTTCCGGAAAACGCCGACCATCGTCAGGCGGGAACATGTCTCCTTTTCGACGTCTATCGCGATAATACGATCCGCGTCCGACTTTACGACACGATCTCTTCGTCGTTCCTAAATCGCGAATATCTGATTGTCGATCCATTGAACGGCAAAAAGTACGTCTATACAGACAAACGCTACGATTTCGCTAAGTCCCCCGTCTGGAACGCAAATCCGAAGGTTGAAACGCTTGATCTTGCGCCCGATGGAATTTCCTTCCGATTCCCGCAGGCAAGCGACGAATCTTGCCTCCTGTACTATCGCGTTGTTGTCGAATCAAAAGAAAACGGCGAATGGAAAGAAAATAAGGTCTCGTTCCTGTGGTCGGACTTCTTCATGAAGAATCGTCAAGAGACGCTCGATTATTCCATCGTCGGTCTTCCCGCCGGCTCTGAATGTCGTCTGAAGATATACGGCGGCGGCGCGTTCCAAAAGGAAACGGAAGAACCGTTAGTCCTTGAGTTTGCGACGCCGCAAATTTCGGAGGTAGAAAGAAACGCCGCGCGTCCTCAAGGCGATGTTCTCGACGTCTCTTTCGATTCGGACAAGATCGTCGTCTTTCCCGACATTGTCAAAAGACCGCGGTTCCAGGCGCTTTACAAGGCGCCAAAGGTCTTGATCGATCCTGAAAACCAACGGGCGTACGCCGATTTCAACGGAGTCGACGAATCGTTCCAAGTTCCGTTCTCGCCGCTACGAACCAATATCGACGAAGTTTCGCTTAGCGTAACGTTCAAACTCGACCTCGCCAAGAAAAAGAACGCCGATCCGATTTCGATCTTCGGTTCGACGGAAAACGGAGGTCTTAGCTTTGAATATCTAGCGGCGAAAAAAACGCTTGTCGCAAGAATCTGGCTCG
>CAMZHY010000024.1 GCA_947307005.1 uncultured Planctomycetaceae bacterium | reverse complement strand
TCCGTCTCGATACTTCACCGCAGGCGTTTCACGATCGTCGGGCGCCAAAACTTTTTCAACAAAACGACCATAAGTGAAATAACCAATGAAGAGGATCAGAAGACCGCAGGAAAAAAGCAACATTTTCAAACACCTCCGAATCAAACAACCGCTTAGACAACTGTCTCAACGCGGCGCCTACGTCGGTTGATTCTATCACGATGAACATGCAGGACAAGATAGCCCAACTAACATACAACGCGGGAAATAACAGGACAATGCAAATAAATGTTTTTACGCTTCCCATAAGACGCAAGTTCTAAAAGCTAACACAGCTTGAAAGAAACCTTCGTTATCGCTATATTACGAAGGAAGGTCGGTTAGACTCCTTCGTCCTCTCCTTAAAAAAAGGCGTCACGTGGCTATTCAACGCCTTCGTCAACAACACGCGCCTAGAGAAATCGTATGACCCCCACACGCAATCACGAACTCCTAAAGTCAGTCTTCATTGGTCTCGCCGCCCTTGTAGCGCTAGTCTCATGGCTTGCGCTACAACCACGACTTCCCAATCAAACTCCGAGAGAAAAGGTTGGAAAAAGAATATTCGACAGCTTCAACGATCTCTCAAAGATGACGAGAATAGAACTCAGAGGGATTGATCCTGAAACAGGAGAATTACGAGAACTCATTCTCACGAAAGACGGACAGGAATGGCGCCTACCTTCAATTTCGAACTTTCCTGCTGAGAACGCTGATCGTCTTTCTAAGGTCGTCGCGCCTCTAACACAGCTTTCTATTCTTGACGTCGTTGATGAAACGACCAAAACTCTAGACTCGCGAAAAATCACTGAATTCCATAGGGAATGTGGACTCGTCAACCCAGCAAATTTCGACGTCGAACAAAGCCTCGACAATCATACAGAAACCAATACCGACAAAGCGGCCCTCCACGTCAGAATCGAGGGTGAAGGAGGTGAAACTCTATTCGATCTCTTAATTGGCAAGCGCGCGCCAGAGAGTTCCATAACTCGAGACGTTCGCTTTGTACGACTTCCAAATGAAGAAATCGTCTACACCGCTGATTTTGAGGGAGACTCCACCCAAGAGACAGACTCCGCCGAATTCGCCGAATACCCAGATCGCATATCTTTCCAACCAATCGATTGGATTGACCGCGACTTGCTTCGTATTAGTCGCTGGGACGTCCTCTACTTGACAGTACGAGACTACAATTTCACGATTCAAAGGGATGAAAACGAGATCAAAATCGCTGATTTTCAAACTTCGGGAATTGCCGTTTTTAAACAGACCCCAGATAATTCAATATCGAGGGTATGGACTCTCGATCGCAGGTTGATTCAGAATACAGACGGCGGTTGGAAAGAAGAAAAAGAAAACCTCGATCCAGAATCCGCTGACAATGAATCATTGAATGTTTTGGCGGACCAACTGGCAAAACTCAGTATTATCGACGTTAGAAAAAAGCCGACAGCGCTAGCGGAACTCTTTGATACAGGCAGTGTTGGAACACAACTCGCACCGCTTGTCGGTCCCCTTTCAGACTTTGGATTCACCTTAATGGATCACGACCCTCTCTTGCCCGAACGGATTGAACCAATTCTTGTCGGCGAAGGCGGAACAATTGAGTTGACGATGAAGACGGGCGTCAAAATATCCCTTCTTTTCGGTGGGAAGATCGGCGAAAAGCGGGCGGTTTTGGCATATGCTTCTTACTCGCGCGACGCGCTAGCGGCGTCTTCAGAAGACAGGTCGGAAATTGAATTCCTCGAACCGGAAGCAATGCAAAAGGCAACGCTCAAAAACAGCCGCTTTGCCGACTGGTTCTATCTGATCGACGAAACCGATTTCGAGAAACTGCGCTTTAAAATCTCTGATACGCTTAAATAACGCTATTCTTCTAATATCACGCCTATTTCCAAATCCCATAAAGCGTGTGTGAAACGCCTTTGCCCAAAGGATAAAAAATGAAAAATGACGTAAAACGTTACGTACTCGTTTCCGTTAATCCTAAGGCTGGTCGTAAGTCTCCTCGTGAAAGGGCCGAACGTCTTGCAAAGGAGTTACGACGCAAGGGATTTGTCGTTGAAATTCACACAGACCTTGACGTCGTCTCTCAACGAGCCAATGAACTTTTTGAACAAGGTGTCCTAAGAGCGCTTACAGCTGTTGGCGGGGACGGAACTGCTGCAGAGTTGACAAATCGTACCGTTCTGGGAACGCCTCTTACTCTTCTTCCCTCTGGAACGGCTAATTTAATTGCCAAATACTTGAAACTTCCTTTCAATCCAGAGAAAGCCGCCGATGTTATCGAGTCAGGAAAAACAATTTCATTTGACGTAGGACGTGCGAACGGAAGACTCTTTCTCGTCATGGTTAGCGCGGGAATCGACGCCGATATTGTCAACGGCGTTCATGCCGCGCGCGAACAAAGTTTCAAACTCAACAGAAAAAAGGGGGCGCATATCAGCTACCTGTCCTACGCCAAACCAATTATTAACTCGATCGCTTCCTACAAATATCCTAAAATCACGACAGAAGTACTTGACGCGCCCGAACCCGTTTCAATCACAGGCCAATGGTCGTTTATTTTCAACCTTCCTCGTTACGGCTGGGGCTTACCCCTTGTTCCTAAATGCGTTGGAGTCGATCAAGAACTTGATTATTGCATTTTCCAAGGCGGGAAGCTTGGAATGGCGTTGCTAGACGTTTTTTTTGCACAGTTAGGCAGTTTACATCGTTTTCTCCCCAATACCAAACTGGGGCAAGCGTCGCATTTTAGGATTTCTGTCGCCTCAAACGAATCTGAATTTGACGTTCCTTTTCAGCTGGACGGCGATCCCGGCGGGCGTCTTCCCGTCGAGATCGAAATAATTCCAAATCGTTTCACAGTTTTAGCCTCTGCAAAAGTTGTTGATAAACTTGAACGCGCCCGAAAGCAGTAACTGTACAAACCCGCTCCAATTAAACTTCGCACGGAAAAACGGATAATATTGCGCCTTGGAAAAATTTTCGTAGAATCGATGCGGCGTTGAACGTCGTTTACTTTTTCCAACGTTGTAACCCTTTCAAAACAGGATTAACCGATGGGACTTCTTGATAATTTTTTCGGAAAAAAGAAACTCGACTACAAAAAGCGGTTCATCCTCTTAAAAGCTGCTATTTCTGGAACGATGTCCGATTTTTATATGGCCCGCGATCGTGAGACTAATCAAATTGTCGGGCTTAAGATATTGGATAAAGAAAAAACGAATCTTATAGAAAGCCGATATAAAGGGATGAAAGGCGTTCGTAAACCTCGCGAGGGTGAAATAGCCATTCAGTTCGACCATCCCTATATAGTAAAAACACTTGAAGAGGGTTTTACAACGGATGGCGAACAGTATCTCGTGATGGAATACCTTGAAGGAACCGGACTTAACAATATTCTTATGATTAAACAAGACATGCTTGCCGGCGGGCGTCTTCGATATATTAGACAATGCGCGGAAGCGTTACAAGTTGTTCATAAAGCGGGTTTTATCCACAGAGATTTTTGTCCGCGCAACTTACTCTTCACTGGAGACGGTCAGATTCTTAAACTAACAGACTTTGGCCTTTCTATTCCCAATAAAGCGCCCTTTACGGATCCGGGCAATCGCACGGGAACGCCTAATTATATGGCCCCGGAGCTTATTCGTCGTCACGCGACAAATGAAAGGGTCGACATTTTCGCTTTTGGCGTAACGATGTATGAACTCTGCACTCGAGAACTTCCTTGGCCCCGGGGAACAAACGGACTCGCCGCAATGACGCATGACCAACCTCCCGCCCCAATCACAAATTACCGTCCCAACCTTAACCCTACCCTTGCAAAGGCGATTCATTGGTGCATTAAAGCGGATCCTCGCGATCGTTGTCCATCGATGGATGCTTTTTTAAAAATGATTCAGAAAGTCGAATATGAAGACGTCATTTGACTAGAAGTACAACGGATTAAATCAAAGCGCGTCGTCCTGTATTAGGGCGACGCGCCTTGTTTTTAAGATTCTTCAAACACGCCTAACTGCGGTCATGCCGTAAAACTACAATCTCGAAATCACTCCTCAAAAAGCCTCGCAAGAGCCGCTGAGAAGAGTTCCATCCCAAAATCATTGGGATGATTAATATTGTTGGTCATTAGAGTAAGGTACGGAATCCCAGAACGCCACAGTTTACCGTAAAGAGCAGGCGTGTCTGCAAAGGGCGTATTATTCTCCTCGCAGAATTTCCTCAAACCTTTAACGAGCGGACGTGGGTCGTCGTCAATACCGCGTTCCGACGTTAGCCCCATCCAATCAGGTCTGACATAGTGGGGACCGAGTATAATCCATTCGGCGCCAATGTCTTTGAAGTCGGCAAGCATCTCGCCGTATCTCTTAGCACCGGTCGCCTCGTCCATATATGCGTCGTTAACAAATTCAGAAATAATCAGATCAGGCTTAATCCCGAGAACCTTCTCTCGATAATTCTTCGGACTTCCAATCGGTTCATTACGGTAGGAATCGCTTGAACGTCCTCCCCAAGCTTCGGTAAGCACAACAATTTTGGCGTCTGGAAACATTTTCTGAAGGCGTGCGCCAAATTTAATCTGCCAACGCTGATCGTCAGGAAGGAATCCGCAAGCCGTCACGCTGTCCCCCCAAGCAAGAATGCGTATTTCTTCGCCATTGACAAGCTTCGACCACGTTTTCGGCAGAAACTTTTTAACGGCTCCTGCGTCCGAGCATGGCGAAACGTCGGCGATTCCATTTTCAGCAATAAACTTGGCAACGTTTGCAACGAAAACTGACGCGTCGAGCGAATCAAGTTCATCTGAAAAAATATCGTCGACAGGGAAAAGGCATGAATCCGTCAACGCCTCGCCTCTTCCCGTGACATAGACGTTGACGAGACGCTTACAACCTTTTTCAAGGACGGGCGGCTCTGGAGAGAGAACACGCGGTTTACCTTGGATAAGAGTAAATTGACCGTCGGCGTTGAGGACAATAGAATCAATACGAGACTCAACACAACGGTAACTCGTAAGAGTAACGACATTTTCGCCTATCTTACCGTCCGCTAAACGTCCAAGGGCCCCAGACGACTCGTCAAACTCGTAATCGTTACCGCGAACGAGTATTTCGCCGTTTTCAAGTTTGACAACGACAGAATCAGGATCGAGCGCCCCGAAAACGGCGCACTCGCAAGCATTGACGCCGCGCAAAACACGCCCCTTCATCCAAGAAGAAGCGTTTGGATTAAAAACTGGGAGAGCATCGTGCCTTTCGTCAACCACTTCAAGCCAAGAAGGAGACGCTATTTCAAACTCGGCAACCCTTCCTTGGAATTCAACTTTCACACGACGTGGGCCTGTCAAGGACGCGTCCGGGGCCAACGCAAAAACCGATTCGCTAATCAACGAAGTTAAAAGAATCGTCAACGCCGTCAGGATGAAGAAAAATACTCGATTCATGACCCTGTTCATTGAACGCCTTTCCGAATAATTCCAATTAACGCCAAGACAAAGTTGAGTTCGTCGTTTTACGCGACAAACTCAACGCCCATAAAATCAGTCGGGATCCTTTGCAAGTTTACGAAGCGCTTCAATACCACGCTCGATCGTTTCCACGCTAGCGGCGTAGGAGAGACGGAAACATTCGTCGCGATAACTAAAAACATTGCCAGGAATAATCAGAACTTCATACTTCGTTATCGCCTTTTCGACAAAAGACGTCCCCGTTCCCCACGGAACTTTCGGAAACATATAAAAAGCCCCTTTCGGATTACCGAGGTCGTATAAGTCAGAGAGTCCCTCAACGAGCATGTCGCGCTTTTTACGGTAAAAATCGAATTGTGGAGTCATATCGGCGTCAAGCGCGCCAAGCGCCGCTAACTGCGCTACATGAGGAGAGCAAACAAAAGTGTATTGCTGGAACTTGATCATTTCTTGAATCAATTTCGACGGACCATGAACGTATCCCACGCGCCAACCTGGCATGCCGTGGGACTTGCTAAAACCGTTCATAACGACCGTTTCCTCATTATATTCCGCAGGAGAAACAAACTCGCCGTCGCAGAAACAACTGTAGATTTCATCACTTATGAGAATCACATTATGCTTGGCTGCAAGTTCTGCAATTCCCCGCACCTCCTCGCGTGTTGCAACATGCCCAGTCGGATTCGTCGGAGAGTTGAGCACGATCATTTTCGTTTTGGGCGTAATCGCGTCTGCAACCTTTTGAACGTCAAGATTAAAATCGGGATAGGAATCAATGCATACGGGAACGGCGCCAAGCATCTTCGCAAGGGCCTCATACATCACAAAGTAGGGGTCGAAAAGAATAATCTCATCGCCGGGATTAAGGAACGCAAGGTACGCAAGCAACAGACCTCCGCTCGTACCGCTACTAATAAAGAGTCGACGATCAGCATGACCGTATTGGGCGTCAACTTCAGCCTGAAGACGGTCAATGAGAACCTGAGTTCCCTGTGACGGAGTGTAACTGCTTTTACCTGCGTTGATCGCTTCAATCGCCGCTCTGTGGCCCTCTTCGGGCATATCGAAATCAGGTTGACCGATTGACAAATTAATAGGGTTCGCAAGTTTCGCGCCAAGGTCAAAAACCTTACGAATACCTGAAGAACTAAAGGTACGAGAACGATCGGAAAACCAGCTGTCTAACATTACGCTTCCTCTATAAAATGTCGAAATTGAGACAACGCCTAAGCAAGTCGAACTGATAAGGTTCGTAATCAAAGGAGTTTCGTTCCAAACTTACTAGATCGCCTGTCGAAACCCTTAAGCCCTCCCATTCTACTCCAAAACAGTCTGACGTCGATACTCTATCTTCATCGATTACTCGCGGACCGTCTCCGCCTTTCCAAAACCAATTCCTACAAACTCGATAAAGAGAACGCCGAAATTTCAAAGCAAAATAACGATGGAATATTCGTAAAAACGACTTTTTTTTGCGCTTTTGCAACTTGATTTTACTTACAGCGTCAAGACAATTCATGTAAGGGAAACGTCCCATTCAATTTACAATTCATTACCTAATCCCAGGAAAGAAGCTAAAATGCGAAACACATTACGCATACCGTCATTTTTTGCGACGTCTTTTCTTCTGTCGATTCTTTTTTGCAGTACAACAACGCTAATCAGTCCCACCCAAACAAGGGGGGAAGAATCCGCGCCAGTCGTCGTCAGCGCAACCATCAACACGCAAGAGACGATCCAAATTATCGACGAGAAGGTTTATTCTCATTTCCTCGAGCACATTTATAACTCTTGCAACGGAGGACTTTGGGGAGAACTGGTCTGGAATCGTTCTTTAGAAGCCGGTCGAGAATCGGGTTGGTCCTACGAAGATGGCGTTCTCAAACAAGAAACGACCGCTACGGATCGACGCTTTCTCCTTGGCGCCGATTTGCAAAAAGAGCAACCGTGGACGGACTACGACGTCCGAGTACTCGCCAAAAAAATCGCTGGAAGCGAAGGTTTTCTGGTTATCTTCCGCGCCGCGCCGGATATGTCGAGTTATTACTGGCTTAACCTTGGAGGTTGGAACAACCAATATGTTGCGATTGAAAAACAGACTCCTAACTCCAACGGTCGTCATGTAATTGGCGGACAAAAAGAGATTCCTCCGATCAAAGTGGGTGAAATCTACGACATTCGAGTTGTCGTTGTCGGTCAGAATATTAAGGTCTTCCTCAACCAAGAATTGATTCACGAGGTCGTCGATTTTGACAGCGACGCGCCAAAATCCGGTTGCGTCGGCGTTGGAACGTGGGGTACTAAAGCGGAGTTTGGACAAGCGCTTGTCAGAGACATGCGCCGTCGTGTGCTTTATGACATGGCTAACGTCGATAATCTGAATATTGAGTCGCCTGTCGACGTTAGATATTGGACGGTGGACGGGAGCGCTGAAACCCGAAGAGGCGACGCTCTTAACAGCGATCGCTATCTGCGTTTCAAAGGCGTGGGAAGTCTTGCCCAAAAAGACTTTGCTTTCAACATCGACGAAACATACGACTACTCGTTTTGGACGCGAGGAATCGGGAAAACAACCCTTTGTTTCAACGTCGCAGGAAATGACGAGCAAGTCGAAACGTTTGACGTTCAAAGCGACAAATGGGTTAAATTGACAGGAACATTCTCCGTCCCCTCCTCGAGTGTCGAAGCCTCAATCCGTCTGAATTTTTCGCCTGCTGAAAGCGCTTCCTTGGACGTCGACCAGATTTCGATTTTCCCTCGTTCTTGGAAGGAAAACTTTGACGGTCTCCGTCCTGACTTATTGCAGGCCATTAAAGAAATCAAACCAACGGTCATTCGTTGGCCTGGGGGGTGTTACGCTTCCGCCTATCGTTGGAAGTCTGGCATAGGTTCTCAAGATTACCGAGTCGCTTATCCTCTTGAACTTTGGAACGACATTGACGTCAATTCCTTTGGAATCGACGAGTTTATGACTCTATGCAAGCATACTGGAGCCGAACCACTCATGGTTGTCGACGTCGGAACAAAACAGTGGATCAATTCGGTCGGAACGGAGGAAGTTCGTGCAAACGACTGGTTGCAAGAAGTTTGCGACTGGCTCGAATATTGCAACGGCTCTGAAACGTCAACGTGGGGAGCAGTGCGCGCAAAAAACGGTCATCCGGAACCGTACAATGTTAAGTTCTGGGAAATTGACAACGAGGTCGATCCTAGGACGACTCCTTCCGCGGAATATGTCGACCTGGTTAATCGACTCGTTCCCCGCATGAAGGCAATTGATCCTTCCATAAAAATAATAGCCTGTGGTTCGTTTACCGGCGATAAAATGAAATGGGATACGGACGTAATCATGGGAGCAGGAAAAAACTTTGACTATCTTTCGATCCATCGTTACGACGATCCAAACGGTTTTGCATCCAATCCATGGGATAATCAGAAGTTTTACGAGGCACACAGAAGCGTTATCGCCAAGTCTGAAAACAAAAATATTAAACTCTTCAGTTCGGAATGGAACGCCCAATCCACAGACTGGCGAACTGGATTACATGCAGGAGGTTATCTCAATTGCGTCGAACGCGTCGGCGACGTCATGGAAATCGCCGCGCCTGCGCTTTTCTTGCGCCACAAATCTGCCACAGGTTGGGACAACGCGTTTATCAACTTTGACAACTCGCGGTGGTATCCTGCGCCCAACTACGTAGTCATGAAATTGTGGCGCAATTCATACGCCCCCAACCTATTGAAAATATCGTCCGACGCTCCGGAACTCTCCGGCGCAACGCCCCCAGTCAATGCAACCGCGACAAAAACGGAAGATGGCAAAACTCTTTATTTCAAAGCTGTCAATACTCTTCCAAAGGACGCGGAATATAAACTCAGTTTCGACGACGGCGTCTCTCTCTCCGATGCAACAATTACGGCAACCTGCGTTTCACCTAGTCTTTCCGAGGGCGAAAGCTCGGACGTCAAACTTCGCAAACGCAACACGCTAGAAGAACCAGACGCAATCGCGCCGTTTGAAGTTCCTGCAACGATTGATAACGGTGTTGTTTGCGTCACCGCGCCTTCCTATTCTGCGATTGTTGTAAAAATCGAATTGAAGTAACGACTTTGAATTCGTTCAACTTGTCGAAACGGGACGTTCTTCTTTTCTGTGCTAAAGGCGGAGGGACGTCCCTTTTGTCGTGTCGTTTTTGCTTTCCCCTCCCCCGCCCTCTGTTCAAAGCGCCTAATAAAGTTTTACGGAAATCTTCATTAATTGCCTGTGACAATGCTGGCGCAAGTTGACTTCCTGTTTTTAAAAAGTTAAAATTCATCCGTCGCGTGGTCTCACGCAAATTTCGAACAATTTTGAAGTAAAGGAGCGTACCATTGAAAAAGATCCTCGCCGCCCTTTTAATCCTTTCCTGTTGTTTTTGCGCGTCAGTTATCGCTCAAGAACGAGATCAGAGCGCTCCTCGTATGGAACGCCCAAACGTCAAACCCACGCTTTTTGCCAACCTCGGCGATGAGAACTATACGCCCGACGGTATGGCGGTTCATACCCAGACGGGCGCGCTCTACCTTAACGTGCCGAATTTTGGACTCACCGACGACTCCCATAAGAAGATTAATTCCCCACAGGGCGGTTATCTCTATGAGGTTGGCAAAGACGGAAAACTCACAAAAATCTTAGAGTACCCGATACTTGAACGCACCGGGCAGACTGGACCGATGGGAATCGCCAATGGCCCCGACGGAAATCTTTATGTCTGCGATAACCAGTATTTCTACGATAAAGACTATTGTTCTCGCATACTGCGCGTCGTTTGTGACGCAGGAAAACCGACGGGCGAGGTGCAAGTTGTCATCGAAGGACTTAAGCTTGCTAACGGCATGGCTTGGTATGGCGACAAAATGTTCTTTACCGATTCATGCTTCGACACGGATATAGACGAAGCGGCAGGCGTTATTGGTTCTGGCGGAGTCTTCATGTTCACGCTCAACGAAATGAAAAACGCCGGCGTTGGCGACAATTCTCCCATAAAAATCAAGGCTAGTTCTGACGATAGTCACTGCGTCGCTTATCAAAAGGTCGTCAAACTTGGTCGCGGAGACAACACGGGACCTGACGGAATCTGCGTTGACAAAGATGGCGTCGTATGGTTCGGTCTTTTCGGCAACGGTTTTCTCTTCTGTCTGCGTCCCGACGCAAACGGCGAATACAAAAAGGAAAACGTTGAAACAGTGTTCGACGCTCTCAACCAACCAGGCGTTCAACGCGGACCGTATCAAGGTCTTAAACTCGAATGTTGCGACGGCATTTGCTACAATGAAAAGCTAAATCGCGTTTTCATCGACGATTCCGTTAACAATGCAATCTGGATGTTTAAGCCCTGCGCCAAGGGAGAAACGGTTCGTCCGACTGTTCTTTGGAAAAACGACGATACTGACGGCATGGACGGTCTCCTTGACCAACCTTGCGAAGCGGTTGTATTTGACGGCAAACTCCTTATCGTATGCTTCGACTGGCCTTTCCCCGGCATGGTCAACGGCAAAGTAGATCCTCCTGGAACTATATGCGCTATTGATTTCGCTGAAATCGAGAAGTTCGTTCAGCGCCAAGATCAGTTCCAGGGCCGTCGGGGGGACGCGCCTCGCGCAAACGGCGAACGTCCGCGTCAAGGTCGTTTCAACAATGGACAAAATCAGGGAAACGAGCGGCGGCGTCCTAATCGTCGACAGGAAGGAACTCGCTGAATCTAACTTCGGTTTTCCGTCCTCCTCTTTCCCTTGACGTATATCCCTTTGGATTGAGGAACAATTTAAAGCGCGAGACATACGTCGACGTATGTCTCGCGCTGGGACGGGACCTTAACTTTCTTTTCTGCTTTTTTCTGTACTCTTTTTTTCCACGAGGAAATCGGTATGTTTTTCTTACCCGTTTGTCGTCCGCCGCGCTTCAGATTCAATTTACTTCTTAGTATTTCCATCCTGCTCTTTTCCTCGATGGATTCGCGCGTCTACTGCGATGAAGATCAAGGCGACGTCGACGCGACTTCCCTCGTTGATCTTTCGTCGGATTATCTTCCTACGAATTCCAGTCTTAACCTCGTCGAAGACGTTACTGTTGAAGAGATTAAGAAAAAATTCGCAGCGCCTGGAACAGATTTTTCCACGGGGCCGTTGTGGGTTTGGAACGATCTTCTCACAGAGGAACAAATACGTTCAACCCTTGCCGATCTCAACGCGCAACATGTCAACCAACCCTTTGTTCACCCCCGTCCGGGACTGGCGACGCCTTATCTCTCAGACGATTGGTTTAAACTCTGGGACGCCGCGCTCGACGAGGCTGAAAAAAGGGGTATGAAAATCTGGATATACGACGAGAATTCCTATCCGTCCGGATTCGCGGGAGGGTGTGTCCCAGACGCGTATCCTGAATCGCGTGGATTCGGAATAGACGTGCAATTTTACGACGAACTCACAGACAAAAACGGCGTCTGGAACGCAGGCGATTCCGTTCTTCACGTTATTGAGCAACTTCCAACAGGGACAAAGGATAGATCAATTGAGGTTCTAACAGCCAAAGAATCAGGAAAGTCCATCCCCGATAAAACAGATTCTAATTCCCGTTGGATCGTCGTTTGTAAACGATTTGCGGGAACATCTCAGTGGTTTGGAGGTAAAACCTACGTCAACCTTTTAACGCCCGGCGTACTGGACAAGTTCATCGGTTTTACCCATGAAGCGTACCGCGAACGATACGGCGCCAAATTTGGGAACGTCATTCCAGGCTCTTTTACGGACGAACCTCAGGTCGCGCCGGCGGGAATGTTTTCCTGGGCCGATGATTTTGCCGACGAATTTCAAAAACGCCGTCATTACGATATCATTCCCGAACTCGGTTCCCTTATAGATCACATCGGCAATTGGAAAAAAGTCCGCTACGACTACTACAAAACAGTTCAGGAGTTGCTCGTCGAACGCTGGCATAAACCGTACGCCAGGTATTGTGAAAAAGTTGGACTCCAGTACACGGGTCACGACTGGGAACATGAATGGCCCAACGCTCATCACGTCCCCGATAACATGGCGACTGCTTTCTGGCGTCAGCGTCCGGCAATCGATCTTCTCATGAATCAGTTTTCTCGGGGCATGCATTCCCAGTTTGGCAATGTTCGCTCGGTTCGCGAACTTAATTCCATTGTCCATCAATCGGGTCGAAGTCGTTCCCTTTGCGAAGCTTACGGCGCGGGCGGTTATGATATTTGCTTTGCCGACTTAAAGCGTCTAGGCGATTGGTCATACGCGCTCGGCGTCAACACTATGGACGAACATCTTTCATATATTTCCATACGTGGAGCTCGAAAACACGATCATCCTCAAACCTTTTCCTACCATTCGTCATGGTTTGAGCAGTATTCTAAACTTGAAGACTATTGGACCAGACTCTCTTACCTTCTCTCTCGAGGACAATTAACCTCTGAACGCTTCCTTCTAATCGAACCAACGACGACTGAATGGCTTTATCAAGCTAACAATAACGGCGATTCTTCTCGAAAAGATCAAATCGCCGTCAAATTTACAGACTTGCTAAATAAACTTGAAGAAGAGCAGGTAGACTATGATCTTGGTAGCGAAGACGTCATTTCTCGCGTTGGAACTGTCAAGCGCGACGTATTTTGCGTCGGAGCGGCAAGCTATACGACGGTTGTCCTTCCTCCAGACCTCGAAAACCTCGACAAAACTACTGTCAGGCTCCTTGAAACATTCGTTAAAAACGGCGGAACGCTTGTTTCTCTTAACGCCCAATTCTCGCTTGTTAGCGGACAGACAATTGATAACCTCGACGATTCAGAGAATGGATTAAAAAACGCCTGCAAGCTCATTCAAAACGCAGTTGTCTGTTCTTTCGACGAATTGGTTGACAATTCCAGAAAGGCGCAACCCATTTCAGTTCTTCCCTCCTCCAACGCAGAGAACGTTTTCCATCTTGCTCGTGAAACCAAGGACGCCATTATCCTCTTCATTTGCAACATCGATATGGAAGAAAACGCGACGGGGCGGGTTGTTTTGAGCAGCGCTTGGCAAAATTCAAACATCGAAACGTTTGATCCAGCCGTCGGCGCGTATGCTCCTCGAACCGATATGTCTTTTGTTCTTGAGCCATGCGAATCGTTGACCCTCGTCGTCTCTAAAACGAACAAACAACCTGCAAAGGTCTCTAACGACGTAACTCCGTTCACAATTACCTCTCAAGACTTAATCTCTCAAAACATGTTATCTTCGATTCATGCGCTTGACGACAATGTTTTGGTTCTTGACTACGTGACGCTCAAATTCAAAGACGAAACAATTCCAGAAGATTATTTCTACCGTGTTAACGGAAAATTCTGGCAAAAAAAAGGTTATCCGACGTCGCCTTGGGATAACGGGGTTCAATTTAAAGACGAACTTATCACAAAAAAATTCGACGACGACTCGGGCTTTGAATTAACATACAAGTTTAATAAATCCGACGATCTTATCGACGATCTTCGTTTTGTCGTTGAAAATCCGGGTCTCTTCAGCGAGGTCTACTGCAACGGTCAAAAGGTGGAGCGGGTTCCCGGTGTTTGGAAGTTTGATCGTTCATTCGGCGTCTTTGACATTGCTCAAGCGGTCAGATCAGGGGCAAACGAAATCACGCTAGTCGCCCCTCAATCGACTATTTTTTGCGAAATCATGCCCGCTTGGGTCGTTGGAACGTTTTCGCTCGATCCAGAGGTTCAAGGTTTTAAGATCGTCGCCGAACGTAAGCTTGACATAGTCAAGCCCCTCCCAAACGATTCGCTTCTTACAAAGGCGTCCGCCGAACTTGAGGGAGTGAGTTGGCTCTCATCCGGCGTTGGTTTTTCGGATAAAGACGACCGCGCCCCGACCCTCTTCTTCGAATTTGAAAAAGAGGCGACTCTTGACGCGCTCCGCATCTGGAATTATTGCGAGACAAACTTGAGTAAACGAGGCGCTAAAGACGTCGAAATGATGATTCTAGACGAGACTGGCAAATCCGTTAGTTGGCCAGTTTCTCGCGAATTGGCGCAACTAGACGGTTTTTCGCAAATCGTCGAACTCCCGGCAATTCAAGTTCATCCCAACTGGAAATTTGTCATGACGATAAAATCAAACTGGAACGGCGTCTCTTATCCTCTTCCAGACGACTACGTTGGTTCCACCTCGTCAGAGTCAGACTCGGCGTTTGTTGGATTGGCGGAAGTTCAATTTCTTTCCAAAGACGAAACGGGGCGGTACGTTAAATTTGAAACGACGCCTAAGGTTTCCGCCTCAAGCGAACTTGTTTTCCGCTCCCACAATAGACGAGCGCAATTTCTTACAGACGGATCCGGACTCTACGAACAAGAAAACGGCTGGGCGACTCAAGGTCGTCCCTTTTATGGGGACAAGGTTGATTACAACTTCATCGTTCCACTCTCAAAGCTTCCTCAAGACCATACGGTAAAGTTTAAATTGTCGAGTTGGCGCGGCGCGGTAGCCGCGATTCTAGTTGATGGAGAACAGATTGGCGCAATTGGCTGGAAGGGCGATTCCGTCGATTTGTCCGAATCAATCCACACGGCTGTCTCCGAAAATAAAGACTCCTTGTCGCTGACGGTGCGAGTCTATGGAACGCCGAAGAATCTTCTCGGTCCTCACCATGCAGGAAAACTTCGAGGTTCCGCATGGCCGGGAAGTTTCCATTCCGCGCCGCAAAAACAACCGTCAGGCTCCGCCTACGACGTTATTGAATACGGACTCTTCGCCAAATAACGACTTGTTTAAGCGAAGATGTTTTCACAAACAATCTTTTGGGGACACGACAGATGAAGAAACACATACTTACCTTGGTTATCTTACTCCTCTTCATCCCATATGAATCCTTTGCTGGTGAAATTTCTTTCATCGGTAAAACTGATAAAAACCCGCTCGAATACGAGCCTGGCGAGGAGATGGTTTTTACCGTTCAATGTCTCGAAGATGGACTTCCCGTCAACGGTCAAAAGCTTTCTTGGATACGCACTGGCGACGATGGCAGGACGGAATCAGGAGAAGCTGTCTCAAGCGCTACAGAACCGTTAACGATAAAAACGTCGATCGACGTTCCAGGATTCGTCCGCATTCAAGTCTTTCCATGCGACGCCAATGGCGTAAGAATCGGCGGTGAACACGATGAATCTCGACAGTTCAACGGCGGCGCGGGCGTTCTTCTTGACCAAATCAAAGGAATTCCAGAGCCAAACGATTTTGACTCCTTTTGGGAACGGCAAAAACAAATACTTGCAAGAGTTCCTGTTAAAGCGTGGCTTAGACCGCTCGATTCGCCTGAGACCGACGTTGTCGGTTACGAGATTCTCGTCGACAGTTCTAGTTTAACTCCCGTTTCAGGCTACCTTTTCATGCCCAAAGACGCCAAGGAAAAATCGCTCCCCGCCGAAGTCGCATATCAAGGTTACTCCGTCGCAAGCACGTGGCCTAATTACAAAAAGGATCGTATTCTCTTGAGCATCAATTGTCATGGTATCCTGAACGGTCTACCTAAAGAGTACTACGATACATTGTCGCAGACCTTCCTTAAACAGTATGGATTCTCTGCCGACCAGAATAATAATCCCGACTCTTGCTACTGGTGCGGCATGATGATGCGCGCGCTTCGCGCTGTTCAGTATGTAAAAACGCTCCCTGAGTGGAATAGAACCGACTTGATAGTAAGCGGTGGCAGCCAAGGAGGAATGCAGTGCCTTACTGTCGCGGGTCTGGATCCTGATGTAA
>CAMZHY010000023.1 GCA_947307005.1 uncultured Planctomycetaceae bacterium | reverse complement strand
CAACAGACAAAAACTCAGGCGTTGATTTAGACGTCTATGCCGAGTCAATGTCCCGTTTGCCGAAATTGGTTTCTAGGACTTTTTCGCCCCGCGTTTTGCGTTTGGACGGAGGATTTGCCGGTCTGTTCCAACTCAACGGTCCTACGAAGGGTGGCGACGCTTTTCGCAAATACGACGATCCAGTGCTAGTTAGTTGTACTGATGGAGTTGGTACAAAAATCAAAATTGCCTGCCTGACTAATCGCCATTCCGACGTAGGAATCGATTTGGTTGCAATGAGCGTTAACGACGCTATTTGTTGTGGCGCCGAACCGCTTTTCTTCCTAGACTATGTCGCATGTCCAAAAGACGATCCCGACCTTCTTGAAACTCTTGTCGCTGGAATTGCGCGAGCATGCGAGGAAGTTGGTTGCGCTCTGATTGGCGGTGAAACGGCGATTCTGTCGGGGATGTACAACCCCGGTGAATATGATCTCGCCGGTTTTTGCGTCGGCGTTGCCGAACGTTCTAAAATTATTGACGGCAAGGCGATTCAAGATCAAGACGTCCTCATCGGCCTCGCGTCGAGCGGTTGTCATTCCAATGGTATTTCTCTTGTCCGTCAGGTCGTTTTCGATATTGCCAGACTAAAACCGGACGATTACATTCCGGAACTCGGCAAGACCGTCGCCGACGAACTTCTTACCCCGACGAGACTCTACGTTCGCCCCGCGCTGGCGGTTCTCGATAAGTTTGGAGCAAACGACGGAATCCATGGAATTGCTCACATTACCGGCGGGGGGCTTGTCGAGAATCTTTCTCGAATTTTGCCCGCTGGTTTGCGATGCGACATAGACGCGGGGTCTTGGAAAATCCCGCCGGTCTTTAAGTGGTTGCAAAAGCTTGGTTCTATAGACGATTCCGAAATGGAACGCGTCTTTAACATGGGGCTTGGTTTAATTCTCGTCGTTAGGCCCGACGTCGTTGGTTTAGTTCGCGACGAACTACTCGACATGGGGTTTGAGAATTATACGGTAGGGCGAATTGTTCGCAACGATTCCTGATTTTTTGACGATCAATCCGCTTGGAAGTCGTAGATAGTTTTGATTTAGGACTCGCGTCTAACTTGCAATTCTCTCGGAGACGTTTCGCTTGATTGCGGAGGCTAACGATGGCTTCTAATGATTCGCTAAATAACCAAGGGCGTTCGTCCTCCGATCCTTCGAGGGAGTCTTTCGCGCGCGTCGACGGCGTTTATGGAGCAACTCCGACGACGTCGAGCGACGACGACGCGCTTCATTTTTTTCGTTACAGGACTTTCGCGTGTCCTCATTGCCATACTTTAATTTCCGTTACACGCGAAGAGGTTGGTAAAAAGGTTCTTTGCCCAGACTGCGAGCTTAACGTACCTGTTCCCAATTATTTGGATTTTGACACTCCTACAGAGTATGAACTTCAGTATTACAACGAGAAGAAGCGCGAACGCGATCGGATTCTCTCTCCCTTAACGAATCCCAATCGCGAAGGGCTTGATCTCAACTCCGACAGTCTCTACGCGGTGCGTGGCGAAAAAGACGCGGAAACGTCCACTCGCGTTCAAACGGAATACTATCCGGTGCGCTGTCGCGTTTGCGAAACGTTGATGCATGCGACGCGCGATATGCTCGGCAGGACGATTGTCTGTCCGGATTGCGGGACGAAGACGGTCGTAACCGACGCGTTGAAAAAGCAACAAGACGCCTTGAAGGTCTCTTTCCAACCTCGTGATCGTGGCACGTATGACGTCGGCGAAATACCAGAAGCGCCGATGATTGCTATGCAGAGGATGGATGGTAAGACGGTGATGATCGATCCTAAAAAGAAGACGATCGCTCCCTCTGTTGAATCCGCCTCCTCTAGAACAAATAGATGTAAGGACGTTAAAGAGTCTTTTGACGATCTTTCTTTTACTCATTCGAGCGATAACTCTTTCCGTCGTAAAAAGGGACGTTTTGAAAAATGGTTAGAGAAACGAGCGAAACGACGAGAACGTAAGCTACTGGAAGATGAGGATTTAACGAAATATCTTCCGCCAATGGTGTTACGACGCAGGAACGGCGAACTTGTATGGGCGCAACCGTCGCCGCCAAAACCGGCGCCGCTCTTTAATAAGACGTTTCAAGCCGCGTGGTCGCAGGAAATCTGGGCGCGCGCGGGGATTCCTTTCCTGTGTTTTTTAGCGCTTGCCTGTCTTGAGTGCCTCGTTATGAGACCAGATAGGGAACTTGCAATAACACATTCAGGAACGATCACAGGAGCGTTTTCGGAATTAGAGATGCTCTTCACAACTTGCGTTATTCTGCCGTTGACAATTGTAACATCGTCTTTTTTGGGGCTGTTTTTCTGGTCTACGTACAGCGGCGGCAATAGCGGCGCCCGAAAGATTGTCGAATGGCGAAGCGAAGATCTTATCGGGTTCTTTCTCTATGGCATATGGTTCTTGTTTTTTATGATCTGTTGTTGTCTTCCCGGCACGCTGATTAACGCGCTTCTTAATCGTATAATCGAGGCCTTTTAGAGCGGGGGGGCTCATGTTTGGTTTTTGCTACGACTCTTTGGCTTTTCTTTCCAATTTTCTGGATTTCTACTCACCAAACCGATATGTTCTTCTGTCCAATAACGTTGAACGTCTTCACGAGTTTCTTTTCAAAGTTTCATATCTGGCTCGAGTTTTATCTCTTCTCCGGCGTTCTTTTTTTCGCGCCCGTATTCCTAACGTTTCTTGCTTTTAAGACAAGTCTTTTTATGATTTTGGCGCCGATTGCGGCGCCTTTAATCGCGGTTTTCTACGGACTGTTCTTAGGGCGTCTATCTTGGATTTTAGACGACGAGGTCCGGCTTATGGATTTTGACGACGAATAAATTAAAGGACTATTTGGAGTCCGATTCAAGGCTTTTTCGGTAGACGATGAGAGTCTGCATCGCAACGGCGAGCGTTTCTTCGTCGATTGCTGAGAGCGTGTCGAGGTCGTCGACTGAGTTAAAAAGTTGATCGACAAGAGCGCAGAGTTCGTACATTGCGCGTTTCATTTTGCCGTCGCGCATTTCTTCCGGAGACGAGACGAGTTCTACCCATCGCAAAAGCTTGCCATTGACGTAAACTGTCATGTATGGAGTCGTTAAATCGACGCTTGTTCTAAAGAATAAGGATGAACTTAGCGCTTTGTCGCCAATGATTTCCCATACTCTGTTTTTAACGGCGATGAGAAACGTCTCCGTTCTTCGCAGCGCTTCGTTCAGCTGAGGAGCGTTGGCGTTGCTTCCTGTTTTAAGTCGCGCTAACAGATATGTAAAAGCCAGAAGCTTATTTGTTGATTCGGCCGTTTCCCAGTCGATTGGTCGTTGAGATTCTTGTTCTAGAATACGCGCTAACGACCAAGTTTCTCCTGCTGCATTGACCCACGTTTAATCAGGATTCTGAGAATAGTGAGCTAGTCCAACATCGACGAGCGAAAGGTTGGCGTAAGTGGAACAGGAGTATTTCTCCCATTCGACTAAATCTTGAACGGTAAATTTTTTATCGTCGACGTGAAGTTCGTAGTTTCTGTCGATTTGTGAAAACGCAAGAGTCGATATTAATTCGCCCCTTTGCGATTGAAATCCGAAACCCACCGTTGGAACAGGTCTGTCGTTGACGCGTCGTAAAATTTGTCTATTAGCGCAGGGGTAGTTCCAACAGAGCGCGCCCAGAGCATACATCGGCTTTAGCTCGAATTGAGAAGTCGTTTCTCCAACGCCCGTCGACGTTACTGTGTTTTGGGGCGCAAGAAAGGTTTGATTCGCGCCGCCGATAAGAGAATACCTGAGCAGTCTTCCCGGGGTCGATCGTTCAATCGTAAGAGGAAGTTTTGAAAAACGGACATACAGCGCGTCGACTCGGTCGACAAATTCTGATTCCGAAAGAGGAACTTTAAGTTCAGGAAGCCGTGGTTGCGCGCCGATATGCGAATCTTCAAGAACAGGAATCGCGTCATATTGAGAATCGCCGATTGGAATTCCGGTCGCAACGTCGCCCAGTATGCGGTATTGCCCGTCTTCTCCTTGAAAAACGTGTGCGTTTAGAGCGTTTGGAAAGTTTGTAGGCGCCGACTGCGTGACAATTGGCGGTCCGTTCTGAAATTGCATTGGCGTAGCGAAACCGTCGACAGTTTGTGGATAATAGGGAAATGAGTCGTATCCAAACTGAGCGGGAGGGGGAAAAGGAACGCTTAAAATATCGTTGGGACTTTCTGAAACAAGTCCGATAGACGTGTCGGTTCCAAGTTGTGAATCAACGTAGCTAGACGTTGTTCCGTAGAAATCCTGCGCATTCACGAAAAGACAACAGCCGACAAAAAACAGCGGCACAGTAATAAAACGCGCGGCTTTAAAAACGAAGATAGTTTTTAAAGCGTCGTCGGGATTGCTGGAGTTAAGGGGTTTACGATTTACCATAGCGCCGTCCATAAATGGGATCGCAGTATAAGGAACGTCCCTCGATCGGCCTCAATCCTAGTCTTTTCAGAGATTTCGCTCAATAGCGTTTTGACAAGGTTGTAAGACGGTTAAATAACAACACAACGCCGTGCGAAGCAGAAGCGTCGCACGGCGTTGTGTCAAAGTGAAGGCGAGCGCACGTCTAGGCGCATGCCGGCATATGTTCAAACGTTCGCACTTCGACGAGACGTCCTTCGGCAAGCGATCTTTTGACGTCGACGGTTCGCTGATTAGACGACCCGCGATATCGTAAATCCCAACTCCGTAATTTTTGGATAAAAGGTCCGTCGACGACAACGTCGACGCTAGCAAGGAGCGCGTTCCAATCCTCGCGATTTGCTTTTATCAAATCTTCCCAGCGATAACCCGTATAGACGATAACGTCAAGACCGAGTTTTTTGACTTCACGGGCTAGCTCGGCGAGCGCTATCGCGTGTAAGAACGGTTCGCCTCCGCTGAAGGTGACTCCGTCTAAGAGCGGGTTGGAACGAATCTCGTTTAAAAGAGATTCAGTGGTTGTCTCAAAACCACCCAAAGGATCGTGAGTTTGGGGATTATGGCATCCTGGACAGTGATGCGGACAACCTTGGACAAACAAGGCGAATCTTAAACCTGGTCCGTCAACGATCGAATCGGAAACGACTCCCGCGATTCTAATTCTCATTCCGCAGATCCTTCATTATTGCCGGTGTTTTGAGTTTCAGGTGTTTTCTGTGTATGCTCGCAACATTCGTCGTTACACGAACAGACGTTATGCGAAACGCGATCGCGAACCTCGGCGCGCTTTGCGTTGTTGAAGCGGTCAAGCGTACCGACGAGATAGCCTGTGATTCGACGAACTCGTTCAAACGGTTCGTCTGCCGTTTCTTTACGTCCGCATTTTGGACAGACGTCGCCGTTGATGAAGCCGTAGAATCCACACTGCGGATCGGAGTCGATCGGATGGTTGATAGCGCCGTAACCAACGCCCGCCTTTCTCATTGCATGGACGACCTTCTCGAACGCGTCTAGATTTTGAGTCGTATCGCCGTCGAGTTCAACGTAAGTAATGTGACCGGCGTTCGTTAACGCATGATAAGGAGCTTCGAGCTGGATTTTCTTCCAAGCTGGAATCGTAAAGTAAACCGGGACGTGAAAACTATTAGTGTAGTATTCTCGATCCGTAACTCCCTCAATACTGCCAAAACGATCTCGGTCAATCTTAACAAAACGACCAGAGAGACCTTCGGCGGGAGTTGCTAGCAACGAGAAATTCAACGACATTTCACGCGCCTTCTTGTCCAAATACTTGCGCATGAACGAAACAATTTCAAGCCCAAGGTTCTGCGCCCGTTCACTTTCGCCATGGTGAACGCCGATAAGCGCCTTGAGAGTCTCCGCAAGTCCAATGAAACCGACGGAAAGAGTACCGTGTTTAAGAACTTCTCCAACGGCGTCTTCCGGCCCCAACTTTTCGCTGTCAAGCCAAACGCCTTGTCCCATTAAGAAGGGAAAGTTCTTGACCTTCTTAGCGGATTGAACCCGGAAACGCTCAAGCAACTGATCAACGCAAAGATCAAGCTTACGCTCAAGTTCTTCGAAGAAGAAACTTGTGTTGCCGTTAGCGCGCAAAGCAATTCGCGGAAGATTAATAGACGTAAAACTCAAATTACCTCTAGAATACGTGATTTCTCGACTCGGATCATAAATATTTCCGACAACGCGCGTGCGACACCCCATGTACGCGATTTCCGTTTCCGGATGATTAGGTTTGTAGTACTGGAGGTTAAACGGCGCGTCCTGGAACGCGAAATTCGGGAAAAGACGTTTTGAACTGACGCGACAAGCGAGCTTAAAGAGATCGTAGTTAGGTTCGCCTGGCGCGACATTAATTCCTTCTTTGACGCGGAAAATATGAATCGGAAAAATAGGAGTCTCGCCTGCGCCAAGACCTGCTTCATGCGCAAGAAGCACGTTTTTAACGACCAGTCGTCCCTCGGGTGATACGTCCATTCCATAGTTAATAGATGAAAAAGGAGTCTGAGCGCCGGCTCGACTGTGCATCGTATTGAGGTTGTGGATAAGGGCTTCCATCGCTTGATAGGTCGCTCGGTCCGTTTCTGCGACAGCCTGTTTTAGCGCTTCTTCTTGGATTTCCGAAAGGAGCTTCGAGTCGAGTTTTTCGGAGAACTCTCCGTTCGAACCAGCCGAAATTTTATCGCCAAGGCGACTGAGAATTAACTCGTTTTCTTTTGCTTGAAATTCCTCAAACTCTTCTAGACGAAGGGTAAGACCCGAATCAAACATCTCTTTATGAAGAGCCTTAAGATCGTCTGCCAAGGATTCGTCGAGACAACGCGTCAGGAATTGAATCCCCTTGAGAACGTCGCTACGATAAAGTCTACGGAAAGTCTTTGTCACGCCAGGGGCGAGACCGTAATCGAAATTGACAATCGACTGTCCTCCGTGTTGATCGTTCTGATTCGACTGAATCGCGATACACGCAAGGGCCGCGTAGGACTGAATATCGTTTGGTTCTCGCAGGACGCCGTGTCCAGTGCTAAAACCTCCCTTGAAAAGTCGCAGGAGATCGATTTGACAACACGTAGTTGTCATCGAGTAGAAGTCTAGATCGTGGATGTGGATGTCGCCGTCGAGGTGCGCTTTGGAGTGTTCAGGCTTAAGCATGAATTTGTGGAAGAACTCTTTGGCCCCTTCAGATCCATACTTTAGCATTTGTCCCATCGCCGTGTCGCCGTTGACGTTAGCGTTTTCACGCTTAACGTCGCTGGTTTTAGAATCCTTGAACGTAATGTCTTCAAACGTCCTCATGAGACGCATATTGGTTTCGCGAACTCGGGTGCGTTCTAGGCGATAAGCGATGTAGTTACGCGCGGTGCGCACGTGACCATTTTCAATAAGAACGGCTTCGACGATATCCTGAACAGCCTCGACTTCCGGTTCGAGGATTCCTTGACTGACGATTTTATCGACAACTTTGTCGGTAAGTTGTTCAATATATTCGTTTGATTGAGGTTGGCTTGTGGCGACAAAAGCCTTTTGGATAGCGGAACCTATTTTCGCAGGAACGAAAGGGGTGCGCCGACCGTCGCGTTTAACGATGAATTTAATTTTTTCACAAGGACTCATTGCACAACTCCTCCTCGAATATGCATAGCAAGACCCCAAGGGATCTGTTAGATTCTTAAGTTAGAAGGGACCGAAACGAAAACTCAGCTCAACTGACCTGACTCTTTCCCTTCTCAAAATCGAGATACAACATACTGGGCTGAACGCCCCTATTATTCTGGTATTTTCCGCTACTGTAAGGTTCGTATTCGCCCTCAATTGCGTGATAGTAAATCTGACAGATTTCCACAAACGGATAGATGCGAATTGGTTCGATACAGTGCAACTCGAGCGTCCAGAAACCGCTGAAACCAACGTCGCCAAAACCTGCGGTAATGTGAATCGAAAGACCCAGACGGCCTACAGAGGAACGTCCCTCAAGCATCGGGACAAACGTCTTTGTTTCAGTGTATTCTAACGTACGTCCTAAGTAAACGCGTCCAGGCCTCAGTAAGTAACCGGTTTCAGGTATCTTAAAGGTACGATACGCATTCGGTTTTTTCATATCGAGGACAGACTCGTCATAGGTCAACAACTCGTCATGAAGACGAAGATTATAACTATTGGGGTTGAGGTAAGCGCGATCGTAGGGGGAAATAACGATGTTTCCTTTGGCGATTTCCTTCTCAATTTCAAGGCCGGAAAGAATCATTGTCGCTCCCTGACGCTGATCAACGTATCTGCTTCACCCCTACGCCCACGAGACTCAGAACGTCCTCCGCGGGCGCGCCGCCTCTACGCAAGACAAAGTCCAGCGACGCGACGACATTTTTACCCATCGCTTTGTTAAAATATAACGATTGCAACAGAAGCAACGGATTTGTTTGTTAGGTAAAATATTGACGTTTTGGTACTGTATGTATTCATAATTGGCTGAAAAATCACACATATAGCGTCTCAACCAATTCCGCGGTCATTCTATCAAACTTTTGGACGTTGTAAAGTGTTTTTTTTCCTATTTCGAGTCTGTACAATAGCGTCTTGCTTTGATGAACGCGGAAAAAGGGAGGCGACTTTCCTTGGAAAACTAAGAACTTAAAGGCTAGCGTTTCTCGACAATATGGCGTTACTCAAAGTGCGAAATTTTTTTTAAGAAGACGGCAAAATACCACTTTTTTCATTGCGAAACTAATAATTAAATAAAAAAATGTATTAAGGATGAGAGGCATGTTGTTTCATATTTTTCGACGAATCCGACGCAGTTTTTTTCGAGACGCTTTGCTTTTAATACTAATTTTTACCGTATTAAAACCATCTGGAGCACTATTTGAAAACGAGCCGACTTGGTTTTATCTAGGAGAGTTGGAAGAATTTGCCTGTTGCCTTTTTACTCCAAAGCATGCGGTTGCAGGCGATTCCAACCCCCTTTCAGATCATTCTGAACTACTTCCGGTCAGCGATCAAGCGGCGGAAACACTACCTCATTTTCCGAACCGAACAGCGGCGTTTATCTGGAGAAACTGGAACCTTCTTCCTATCGATTGTATTGCCGAAACTCTTCAGACTAGTAAAGAGAATGTGGAACGATACGCTAATTATATGGGATTACCGCCGCTAGAAAGTCCAATATGGGATTTAGAAAGTATTTATATCACTATTTTGAGGAGAAATTGGTCGCTTATTCCTTATGAACAGCTATTGACTTTGCTCCACCTCGAAGCGGCCGAACTGGCGAAGAAACTTCGAGAAGATGATTTTCTCTCTATCAAACTGGGCCCCAAACCCTTTTGCGAACCTCTGTATTTCGAGGAACCCACAGGAACGGAAATTGAAGCATTGCGGCGTATTGCCAACGAAACAGAAGAATTCTTTACGAGCGACGCTTACGTTTCCGCAACGCCAAGATTTGATTTTCTCCGCGATTTTGACGAAGACGTCACAGCGGAAGAGATTTCTACAGCCTGCTCCCGCGCGCTCGAGTCGCGAGGCTCAGCTCTAAAGTTGCGTTACTTGCATTCCTATTTCGCACTTTTCGGTGATCCGCTTCTTCAAGACAGCTCGAAAATGTTTCCTGACGCGCTGTTAAAAAAGCTTGCGTTTTGCGGGATCAACGGCGTTTGGCTACATTCGTTGCTTCGCGACCTTGCGCCGCCTTGCGAAGAATTTCCTGAATTTGGCGAAAAATCAGAGATAAGGCGCGCCAATTTACGTCAACTCGTGCATCGGGCGAAGAGTTTTGGAATTGACGTTTACTTGTACATGAATGAACCACGAGCCATGCCCGCCCCCTTTTTCGACGCGCATGAAGAAGAACGAGGAGTTGCGGAAGGATCCTATTGCGCAATGTGCGCGTCGTCGCCGAAGGTGCGAAAATGGCTCTCCGACGCGTTGACGGGATTGTTCTCGGACGTCCAGGGGCTTGGGGGAATTTTTACAATAACGGGGTCTGAGAATCTTACAAGTTGCGTGTCCCATCGCCGTTTTGACGAGTGTCCTCGTTGTTCGAAGTATACGGACACCGAATTACTTGCCGATCTCAACGCGGCGATGGAAGAGGGCGTCCATCGAGCTGCTCCCGACGCCAAAGTAATCGTTTGGGATTGGGGATGGCGTGGACACGGTATGGCGTCTGACGTCATTGAAAGCTTACCCAAAAACGTTTGGCTCCAATCTGTCAGCGAATGGGGGATACCCTTAGATCGCGGCGGTATTCGCGTTAATGTTGGAGAATACTCCATCTCGGCGGTTGGTCCGGGATCACGAGCCCTCACTCATTGGAAGACTGCGAAAAACGTCGGCTTGAAAACGATTGCCAAATGCCAATTTAATACGACGTGGGAAATCGCTTCTGTTCCATATGTCCCCGCTATTGATCTCATTGCGCGTCACGCTTCGAATTTAACTCGCGTTGGAATCGACGGAGTTATGGTCAGTTGGTCTTTGGGAGGTTTTCCATCGATGAACTTAGAGGTAGTCGACGAGATTGCGCGAAACCCTGAAACGCCCATCGAAACAGTTCTTGATTCAATGGCAAACAAGTATTTTGGAATCGAAGGCGCTGAATTGGCGCGAAAGGGATGGAGCGTTATTTCAGACGCGTTTGAGGAGTTTCCCTATTCAGGTTCCGTCGTTTATAATTCCCCAAATCAGATAGGTCCCGCCAATCTTTTGAGACTTGTTCCTTCCGGATGGCGTGCGACGATGGTTGGAATACCATACGATGATCTTGACGCGTGGCGCGGACCGTATCCCGCCGAAGTTTTTGCCTCTCAGATGGAGAAGTGCGGTCGCGGCTTTCTCGAGGGAGGCTCTTTGTTGAAGTCAGCCGCGTCCAAAGCGCCAGCCGAGTTCTCAAACGAAGCGAATAAACAGGCTCTCTACGCGGAATTTGCCGGTTCTGTTTTCAGAAGCGTGGCGAATCAAACTCGCTTTATCATACTCCGAAACGAACGGAATCAGTTGATTCGAAAACGCGACGAGGACTACTTTTCGCAAGATATGGCGTCGCGCCTTGCTGAAATTGAAGCCAAGATGATTAATGTCGCAGAAGATGAAATCGAACTGGCGAAGAAAGCGCTTGAAGCGTCGCTCAAAGATTCTTGCATTGGTTTTGAATCGACGAACCAGTATTGGTTTGTGCCGAATGATCTCGTGGAAAAGATCGTTTCTTGTCGCGACGTCATCCGACGAATCGAGGAAGAACGCGAGGGATTTGAAAAGTTTTAAACAAGCTATTTGACGTCGGCTTAGCTCTTCGTTAGAATGACCGCGTTTACGGACGAGATTTACAGGGATTTTTCTCTCGAACCCTTCTGATAAACACCGAAGGAGCAGATAAATGGAATCGGAAGTGAAGAAAAGGACAGACGTCGCCATTGGCGACACGTGGGACTTAACCCGTATCTACAGAAGCGATGACAAATGGCGTGAGGATTTCGAGGACTGGAAAGCTTTCGCGCAACGCGTCTCCTCTTTTAAGGGAACGCTTAATACTGTCGAAGCCCTTGTTGAATTCTTTCGCTATGAGGAGGATCTTTCACGAGAGGCCGAAAAGCTGGGCGTGTACGCGTTTTTGAAGTCGACTGAAGATTTAAGCAACCCGACGTATCAAGAGATGAAGAATTCCTTCGGTCTAGTCTCGAACGCGTTGGCAGAGGCTTCTAGTTTTGTAAATCCAGACCTCCTCGCGCTTCCAGACGAGACTTGGCAAACCTTCCTTTCTGATGAACGGCTTACGCCTTGGAGAGTCAAGCTTGAACGATTGCTCCGTATGAAGCCTCACACGCTCTCTTCGAACGAAGAACGACTTATTGCGTTGGTTGGCGAAGTCGCCGAGGTCCCGACGAAGACTTTCAGTTTGCTCAATGACGTTGAAACAAAGTTTGGAACCGTTGAAGACGAAAATGGCGTCTCTCGTCCTTTAACTCTCGAAACTTTCCAACTATTTCTGCAGTCCCCTTCGCGTGACGTTCGTAAAAATGCGTTTGATCAACTTTACTCTCGGTATGAAGAACGTCAGAACACCTTTTCGTCACTTCTTGAGGGATCGATACGTAAAGACGTCTTCTACGCTAAAGCTCGAGGTTTTGATAATTCGCTCCAAGCGGCGATGTTCGGCGAAGAGATTCCCGAGACTGTTTATCTTAACTTGACCGAGACTGTTCGGAAATCTCTCCCGACTCTGTTTCGTTACTATGAGTTGCGTCGTAAAATCATGAAACTCGACGAGATTCATTTTTACGACGTCTACGTTCCCGTCGTTTCCGACATTACCGTCAATTACTCTTGGGATGACGCGGTGGCGTTGATTCTTCGCGCTTTGGCTCCTTTAGGCGAAGAGTATATCGAGACGTTTGCGCGCGGTATGACAACCGAACGTTGGTGTGATCGCTATGAGAACGAGAACAAGGAGAGCGGCGCGTTCAGTTGTCCCGGCTATGATTTTCCTCCGTATATTCTGATTAACTACAAGCCTTCAATTATCGAAAGCGTTTTTACGCTGGCTCATGAAGGCGGGCATTCAATGCATAGTTGGTATTCCGCAAAAACGCAACCCTACCGTTATTACGATTATGTGATTTTTCTCGCCGAAATTGCCAGCACGTTCAACGAACAGCTTTTGGCTCGTTACCTTCTTAACGAAGCGACAGATCGAAAGACCCGCGCTTGGATCGTCAATCGAGAACTTGACGCGATTCGAGCCACTATTTTTCGACAGACGATGTTTGCCGAGTTCGAACATCGAACTCACAAGCTTGCGGAGGAGAATAAGCCTCTTTCCGCCACGACGTTCCGTAAAGTCTATCGCGGCGTTCTCGACGAATACTTCGGTCCTGATTTTGTTATTGACGACGCTCTCGAACTCGAATGCTTGCGTATTCCGCATTTTTATCGTGGATTTTACGTTTACAAGTACGCCACTGGACTTTCTGCGGCAATTGCTTTTGCCGATAAGGTTCTCAATGGCGGCGGAGCGGAACGAGACGCGTACCTCGGTTTTCTTAAATCTGGTTCGTCGTCGTCTCCGCTGGATATCCTTCGAAACGCAGGCGTCGATATGGAGAAACCCGACGTCATAGAGAACGCGATGAAGCGTTTTGAAACTCTTGTCGACACGCTTGAGGGACTCATGTCGTAGCGTTTTCCTAGTCTTCTTTACGTCGATTCCATAAGAAAGGCTCTCGAGAAACGAATCTCGAGAGCCTTTTTCAACGGAGCGTTGACAAACAGCGATATTGTTTTGCGTCAGTCGAGCGGTTCGTCCCATGGACGAAGCGTTACGCGCCGGAAGAGAATTTCGGCTCCCTCCGACTGAATCTGAATTTTACCTTCTGTTTGTTTAAGGCCGTATACGCGATTGACGAATTTACCGTTGAGGTAGATTCTCATTTCGTCGCCGATCGCATAAATAACGAGTTCGTTCCAGTCGTTTTCCTTTTCGACGTCTCCCATGGCGTGAAAGCCCGTGACGTCTTGCCATTTGGCGCTTTTTCCAAGGCGTAGAAAATTTCCGTCTTGGTTTGCGACGATTGTCGTCGGTTTGCCGTTTTTCGGATCAAAAAAACGTTGCCCATTATTATCAACGACGTCGCATGTCGCCGAGATTCCGTCGTCAGGACCGCCGACGATCCAAAAATCTCCGGTTCCTCCCTCGATTACGTTTGCTTCAACCGACTTGCTCCATACTCCGCCGAATGCGCCAATATCGCCAAACGAATGAATCAGAACTCCCGAGTCGCGCGCCTTGCCAATTTTAGCGCCATATGTTTTTTCTCCCCATTTATATTCGACTGTTAAACGATAATTGGCATACGATTTCTTCGTTTGAATTCCGCCGTATTCTTCGCCGCTAACGCGTAAGATTCCGTCTCGCGCGGTAAAAACGTTTTTAGGATCGATATTTGGCCCCCCTGCGCCCTTGATCCAGACGTCCCATCCTTCGAGATCGCGACCGTTAAACAGTTGAATTTCATGCGCCGCGTCGTCGATTTTTTTGAGCGCAATCGGAATATACGCGTAGTCAAAGAGGGTTTGATAGGAATATTCACAGTCGACGCGGAACGTGGAGCGTCCCGAGCGCCCCTTCGGGACGCCTTTGGACAATCCCGTCTGATCGGAGATAAACAGACGTGAATTCTCTGGCTCATTCTTAAGAACAAGCATGACGTGTCCGTCATAGTCGTGATGCATGACGACGGCGTCGCCGGGTTTAAGTTGAGCGTAGGCTGCAGCCATCGTGTCAAAACCATTTTCCTTGACGATTTCAGGCGTTTCGTCGTAGAAATTGAGCGCGTATTTGCCTATGGGAACGACTTCTTTCGGACGATCTGGAATGAGTCGACGCGTTAGAAGCGAGGGAAAATTGGGATCGGCTTGTTTCCATGCGTTGGAGACAGAGGCGGAGCAGTCGGATCCCCAATATTTGTCGAAATCGCTCGGGCCAACGTAGTAAGCGACGCCGTCGATCGTTTTGATTTGCGTTTTAAACGATTCAAGGGTGTTGTTTCGCGAATACTGCGTGTAAGGGAGTCCATAATAGATTTCTCCCTTCTTGAAAGAGAAATTATGTTCTGGATTCCAATATGGGATATCTTCAGTAGGAATCCATTCGATAGAAGCTGCCGCGCGCATATATTCGACGACCTTGGCGCGGAGCGTCGCTTCTAGTTCCGCGTCCGTCGTCGCTGCTTCATCGGCGTAAAGGGACGGTAGCGATGTTAAAAGAAAGGTTGATACCGTCAAGAAGAGTCTTAAGAACCGCGTCATTCGTTTTTTCCTAACAAAGAGTTTGAGAACGTGATTTATCAATCGACGTCAGATGGCGGACGTTATATAATGAGGGCGGCAGAGATGCGCCCGACTCCCTTTCAATTATATCAGAAACGTTTTGGTTGTTGAATAGACCGCTTTCTCCCAATGTTTGTAAAACGCCTTGAAACAATTATTGAAACAACGCTTGCGCGATTCAGAGGTTCGCCTCTAGCGTCTAAGATGGCGAGCGGCGTTTTCTGGCTTTCCGTGGGGAGCGTTCCATCTCGGATCGTTTTGCTGATAACAACGTGTCTGGTCGTCCGAATTTTGGGACGATATACATACGGGGAGTTTACGCTAGTTCGTTCAACGGCCAACGCGTTCATTACCGTCGCAAGCTTCGGCATGGGGCGTACAGCGGCGAAGTATGTTTCTGAATTGCTCGTGACCGACCGGGAACGCGCGGGGCGAATTGTCGCGCTCAATTATGCCTTTACGCTTATTTCGAGCGTTGTCGTCGCTGTTTTTTTCTGCATATCCGCGCCGTGGATGTGCAATTCGTTGATTGAAAGTCCTCATTTAGTCCTTCAGACGCGTTTAAGTTCAATTTTACTTATTCTTACGGCTGTTGCTGGCGCGCAGACTGGCGTTCTTACTGGCTTTCAGAGTTATAAAGAAATAGCGTGTTCTCTTACCATAAGCGGATTTGTTTCGGCTCCTTTCTATTTGGCAGGCGCGCGGTTTGGTGGACTGACCGGCGCCGTCGTGGGAGTTTCTGCCGCGCCTTTCTTTAACTGCCTGTGCAACAACTACTTCATTCGCCGTCTCATGCGACAGAGGAACATGACTTGTCGTTTTGGGGAATGTTATCGCGAAGCCGGCGTTCTATGGAATTTTTGTCTACCGGCAACGCTCGTTTCGCTACTGATGAGTTTCGCGACATGGGGCGCGTCGGTCATGCTTGCGCGTCAACCCGACGGAACAAGCGAACTTGGCGTATTTGACGCCGCTAGGCAGATACAGACGGCGGTCTTATATTTTCCCGTCTTAGCCGCTAACGTCGTTGTTCCCTCCCTTTCAGAACTCAACGCGCTTAATGATTCTGTCCGTTACAATAAGACGGTTAGGTTTAACGTCGCTCTGAACGCGGCTTTTACGTGTGTCGCCGTTCTTTTTCTGGCTCCTTTTTCCAGTCTGATAATGGGAACCTTCGGCGAAGAATTCAGACCGGGCGCGGGAACGCTTGTCGTCTTGTTGGCGACGAGCGTTGTAATGAGCGTTTCTAATGTGTACGGCAGCGCTCTCACGAGTCTCGGGGCGCTTTGGACAAAATTTTGGCTGACTATCGTTTGGTGTTCTGTTGTTTTCGGAGGACTTTTTCTTTGCAGGTATCGCCTTCCCGGTTCGATGGGGTTGGCTACGGTTATGTTTTGCGCCTATCTCATACAGACTTTAGGAATGAAAATTTGTTTGTTAATTCACACAAAAATAACCGATTAA
>CAMZHY010000022.1 GCA_947307005.1 uncultured Planctomycetaceae bacterium | reverse complement strand
CGAATAACTTCGCGGGCGAGGGCTTCGGCGCGATCTTCCTGTGGGGCGATCTCTCGGTCGGCGAAACGCTGACGGCGACGGGCAACCATGCGACGTCCAGCTACGGCGCGTTCAAGGTCAACGGACAGCTTACCGTTGTCGGCGACGCGACGATCGACGCGAACGAAGCGAACGGATCGTACGGCGCGGGCTCCGTCGGCGGCGCGATGGAGATCGGCGGAAACGCGACGATTTCCAATAACGTTGCGACGGAAGGAGACGTCGGCGCGGTGGAAGCGAAGTCGATCAAGATTGGCGGCGACGCTCTGATCACAAAGAACAGCGCCGACGAGAACGACGGCGCCCTCTCGGTTTGGAATTTGCTCGAGATTGGCGGAAACGCGACGATTACCGACAACACGGCGTACGGCGACGTCGGCGCGATCGACGCCGGTTCGATTCTCATCGGAACGGGCGACGAACCGGTCGAGGTTCTGATTAGCGGCAACAAAGCCGGCGCGAACGTCGGCGCGGTCTACGCTCAGTACTCGTTCAAGGTCAACGGTTCGGTTACCGCGACAGGCAACGCCGCGGCGACGTTCGAGGACGTCGAGACGGAAACGGCGGAAGACGGAACCGAAACGAAGACGACGACCGTTTCCGGCAACGGCGGCGCGCTCTTTGTCGAGTTCGGCGACGCGACGATCACGGGCGCGGCGACCTTCTCGGGGAATACCGCCGCGTCGTACGGCGCGATCTACGTCGGCGGCGCGCTGACGACGGGCGATCTGACGCTCGAAAACAACAGCGCGATTGGCGCGGTTACGGTCGAAACGACGGTTCCCGCGACCTACGACGAAGCCGGAAACGTCGTTTCGGAAGAGACGACGACGACCGAAACGACGAACGCGGACGCGAATTACGGCGCGGGCTACGTCAACGGCGCGATGACGGTCAACGGAAACGCGACGATTTCCGGCAACAGCGCGGGCGCCGATTACGGCGCGATTTACGCGGGCGGCAAACTGACGGTCGAAGGAAGCGCGACGATTGCCAACAATACGGCGGTCGGCGACGTCGGCGCGATCTACGCCGACTCCGTCTCGCTCAAGAACGCGACGATCACCGGCAACAAGGCGGGCGGAATCGCGGGCGCGATCCAGGCGAACTTTGTCGAACTCGTCAACTCGCTCGTTGCGAACAACGCGGCGACGGGCGACGGCGGCGCGATTTACGTCTCCGAACTGACGCTGGTGAACGTTACCGTCGCCGGCAACAGCGCGGCGAACGGCGGCGGTCTCTACGTCGCAAAGAGCGCGACGATCGACAACAGCATTCTTGCGGGCAACTCGGTCGGCGAAGATGGCTTGGGCGTCGATATCTACGCGGAGGAAACCGCGACGATCACGCTTCGCTGCTCGCTCCTCCAGAACGCCGAATCGACCGGCGCGAAGGCGTTTGGCGAAGATTGGCTCGTCGCCGAATACCGTTCCTTCATCGGAACGGATCCGCTCTTCACCGACGCGGCGAACGGCGACTTCACGCTCAAGGCGACGTCTCCGATTATCAACGCCGGTTCCAACGAGCTGGCGACGAAGGTCGGCGAATTTGACCTCGCGGGCGCGACTCGTTACGTCGGACTCGTCGTCAACGGCGACGTTTACGCGATCGATCTCGGCGCGTATGAATCCCAGACGATCACCGCCGCGGATCTCGCGTTCTCCGATAATCCGGTCAACTTCTGGTACGGCGCGCTCAACGAAGTCGACGTCGAATACTACTACGTTGGTCAGGACGTCATCCTCGACTTCTCGATCCTCAACAGCGGCGACTCCTCCGTGACCGACAAGTTTGACGTCGCGTTCGCGATCAACGGCGTAACGGCGGACGGCTCCAACTACAATCAGACGGTCGTTTATCGCTATGTCGCCGGTTCGCAGTACTTCGATTGGCTCGACGAGGCGAACTGGATCCACGCGGGCGACGCGGTCTCCTACGCGCGTCAGAACCTCGGCGCGTTGCCGGTCGGTTCCTACACGCTGACGATTACGCTCGACGTCAACAACGAAGTGACCGAGTACGGCGAAGAGGACGACTCCGAAGCCGAACCGAACAACGTCTATACGACAAGCTTCGAAGTTCACGAAGTTCCGAGCGTCGTCGTCACGACGGACGAAGACGGCGCGTACAATCCTCTCGACGACAAAGTCACGCTTCGCGAAGCGGTCGAACTCTACGCCGGTCCGACGTCGTATTCGTATCGCGTCCTCTTGGATTCCGCGAACTTCGTCGACTCCAATATGAACCGCGTCACGGTGACGGACGGCGTCGCGACGGTCAATTACGACGTCGTGAGGCTTGGCGATCAAGAAGTTGCTGTTTCGGACGGCGATTCGATCGGATACCGCAACCTGTACGTGACCTACGACGCGAAGACCGCGACCTTCACGTATCCCGACGGAACGGTCGAACCTTACGCGAGAACGAGTTCTTCGTACTCGCTGACCATAACGACGGCGGACGGTTCTCAGTACGTCGTTAAGCCGGAACCCAAGATCGAGTATCTGGACAACATCGGCGAGCCTTATTCCGACTCCGACCTCGGCGTTTACGTCGACGTCGTCGTCGCGCCCGACGGGTCTCAGACGCTCCTCGAGAACGTTGGCGAAGACACGATCCTCTACGGAACTGAAAACCTGACCTATCGCAAGTTTGTCGCGACCGCGACCGACGGCGTTGCGACCGCGCTCCAGAACGGCGACGCGATCTCGCTCGTCGGCGGCGTCTCCGGAACGTTCATGAACGGCGCGATTCTCGCGGAAGACGGCTCCAGCGTCTTCTTGGCGGCGGGCGACAAGGTCGTCGTCGGCGACGCGACCCTGACGTGGGTCGGCTCCGCGCTCGTCTTCGAAGACGGCGATAAGACGGCGATTCCGTTCGTCGACGGCGCCACGGTTGAAACGCTCCAAGGGACCCTTGAGATGGGCGTCGTTCAGAAGACGATCGTCGGCGAACTCGAGCTGGCGGATGGAAACCGCGTCGTGTTCAACGAAAACGGTTCCTCCGTCCTGACCTGCTACGTCGACAACAACGTCGTCTTCGCCGACGAACTGATCGTCAATCCCGTCGTGATCACGCTCGACGGTTCTGAGATCGTGATCGGCAAAGACCTGACGATTAACGCGCCCGGCGCGGGCGACGTCACGGTCGACGGCGGCGCGCAGTCTCGCGTCTTCGCGGTCAACGCGAACGTCGAAGCGACGATTTCGACCCTCAAGCTCGTCAACGGCGCGGCGATTACCGGCGGCGCGCTGGCGAACTACGGAACGCTGACGCTGAACGAGATTGAGTTCTCCGGGAACAAGGCGATCAGCGAAGGAACCGTCGATTCCGACAAGGTCCTCCGCGAAGGTCTCGGCGGCGCGATCTACAACACCGGATCGCTCGTCGTCAACGGCGGCCAATTCGCGTCCAACGCGGCCGCGTTCTTCGGCGGCGCGATTTACTCCGTCGGATCCCTCGCGATTGACGGCGCGATCTTCACGGAGAACGAGTCCGGTCTCAACGCCGGCGCGCTCTTCGTCCTGAACTCCAGCGCGACGATCGCGGACGCGGTCTTCGCGAACAACTCCGCCGCGCGCAACGGCGGCGCGATCGGACTCTCGATCGCCCGCAACTCCGGAACGGTTACGATTACGAACTCGAAGCTCGTCGAGAATACCGCGACGAGCGGCGGCGCGGTCTACGCTTACGCGGGCGCCGAAGGCTCCGCGTCCGTCGTCCTTGTCAACGACACGATTGCGAAGAACTCCGCGCAAGTCGGCGGCGGCGTCTACGCTGAAAACGCGGCGATTACGCTCGCCAATACGATCGTCGCGACGAATAAGGCGACGGGCGAAGGCGTCGATCTGGCGCTCGTTTCCGGCGCGACGGCGAACGCGACGAACAGCCTCGTCGGCAACGGCGAGAATATTGTGACCGAAGGCGCTCTGACCGCGACGAAGTCGTTCGTTGGAACGACGGACGCGCCGGTCAATCCGAGGCTCGCGTCGAACTACGCGCTTACCGTCGCGTCGCCGGCGATCAACTCCGGATCGAACGAACTGGCGGTCTACGCGGACGGCTCCGCGATTACGACCGACCTCAACGGCGCGACGCGTATCGTCGGCGTCGAAAAGGACGGCGTGATCTACGCGGTCGACATGGGCGCGTTCGAATATCAGAAGGTCGTCGCTCCCGATCTGACCTTCCCCACGTCGGACCCCGCTCTTTCCGGATGGTTTACGTCGATCGACGGCGATTCCACGGGCGAGTTCGTCGAAGGCTGGGACGTCTGCTTCGACTACGCGTTTGGCAACTACGGTCAAGCGACGGTCTACAACTCCTTCAACTACACGATTACGGTTGCGAAACTCGACGAGAACGGCGCGGTTGTCGAAGGCTCTGAGAAGAGCTACTCGAGAACCTACGGCGAAGAAGTCGACGGATTCCTGTCGATGGATCAGGCGCTGGCGCCTCGCGCGGTCGTTTCCGACACGTGGAACCTTGGCGTCTTCGACGCGGGTCAATACTCCGTGACGCTCACGGTCGATTTCGGCGACAAGATCGCGGAAACGAACGAAGAGAACAACGTCTTCACGACGACGTTCTCCGTCGCGGAACGTCCGAGCCTCGTCGTGACGACGGCGGAAGACGTAATCAACGCCTACGACGGTCTCACGTCGCTCCGCGAAGCGATCGGGCGCGTCTCTGAAACGGGCGAGTCCGTGATTACGGCGACGCGACCTCTTGCGAACGGCGATTCGTTCACGCTTGGCGCCTATGAAGAGCTTGGCGTTGTCGACGGAACCGTCGCGACCTACGCGGACGGCGCGATCTCGTTCGTCAACGCGGAGGGCGAAACGGTCGAACTCCAAACGGGCGTCGCGTATCCTCTGAGTTCCGGCGGCGCGCTGACCTTCGACGGCGGCGATTCCGCGGTTCTCTCCGAGATCATCGGTTCGACGATTACGTTCGACTCCTCCGTTTACGGCTCCACGATTATGCTGACCGGCGGCGAGCTCATCGTCGATCGCAGCATGGAGATTAACGGCGACGACGCGAGCGTTATGATCGACGCGAACGGCGGGCGCGCCTTCATGGTCGCGCACGGCGACGAGATCGTGATTCGCGGTCTTACCGTCGTTCAGGGCGACGCGGACAAGGGCACCGCGATCTACAACGCCGCGAACCTCGTTCTTACGAACATGACCTTCTCCGCGAACAGCGCGACGGAGAACGGCGGCGCGATCTTCAACGCGGACGGCGCGAGCCTCAACGCGTCTAACGTCGCGTTTACGACGAACTCGGCGGCGGAAGGCGGCGCGATCTACAACGTCGGCGAACTTGCGCTGAGCGACGCGACCTTCACGAGCAACAACGCGACGACGGGCGCGGCGATTTACAACGTCGGTTCCGCGACGGTCGCCGGCGCCAACTTTGCGAGCGGCGTCGCGACGGACCGCGCGGGCGCGATCTACAACGCTGGAACGCTCGACGTCATGGACGCGAACATTTCGTCCAACACGGCGCAGTACGGCGGCGCGATCGTCAACTACCAAGGCCGCGCGACAATCGCCGACACGACGTTCTCCTCGAACGTCGCGACGCGCGACGCGGGCGCGATCGACAACTACGGCGAACTCATGCTGTCGAACGTCGAGTTCTCGGGCAACACGGCTCAGGGCTTCGGCGGCGCGATCTACAACAGCATGTCGTCGACGAGCGCGGCGTATCTCGTCGAGCTCGACGGGGTCTCCTTCACGGGCAACTCCGCGACTCGCGGCGGCGCGATCTACAACTCGACGCGCTCTGTGATCGCGGTCGACTCGACGTCGAACTTCTCGAACAACTCGGCGACGGAAGACGGCGGCGCGATCTACAACGTCGGAACGTTTGCCTCCGAGGCCGCGATTACCTTTGTCGCGAACGAAGCGCAAGGGGACGGCGGCGCGCTCTACAACGGCGCGGGCGCGAAGACGACGCTCACGGGCGCGTCCTTTGCGAGCAACGTCGCGAAGAGCGGCGGCGCGGTCTACAACGCCGGAACGTTCAACGCGACGACGTCGAACTTCGAGTCGAACGTCGCTTCGACGGACGGCGGCGCGATTAACGCGATCGCGGGCTCCACGACGAGCGTTTCCAACTCGGTCGTCTGGAAGAACAGCGCGGGCGCGAACGGCGGCGCGATCCTTTCGGCTGGAACGCTGAAACTTCGCAACGCGACGGTCGCAGGCAACTCGGCGGCGATGGGCGGCGGTCTCTCGACTTCCGGCTCGACCTCGCTCTACAACACGATTGTCGCGAGCAACTACGCTCCGAAGGGAACCGACCTGTACTCGACGCGCGCGGCGAGCGTTTACTACTCGCTGATTGGCTCGACCGCGGGTTCCGGCGTCGCTCCGACGATGGTTCAGTCGAAGACGGGCGATCCGGGCTTCGCTACCGGACCGGTCTTCACGAACGGCGTTCTCTCGAACGCGGGCGCGGTTAATCTGTCGCTCCAGAGTTCTTCCGCGGCGGTCAACGCCGGAAACGACGCCTGGGCGCTCGACGCGACCGGCGAGATTGCGCTTGAGAAAGACTACGCCGGAAACGAACGTATCTGCACCTCGCTCGACAGCGTCGACATGGGCGCTTACGAATTCCCGTTCGAAGAGCCTTCGACGGTCGTCAATACGGATAAGGACGTCTACGACCTCACCGACGGCGTTATTTCGATTCGCGAAGCGATCGATTACGCGGTCAGACTTGGTCAGGATACGGTGACGATCGATCCGAGCGTGACGAAGATCGAACTCGGCTCCACCCTCGAAATCAACGACAGCATCAAGATCTCCTCCGAATCGGAAGACGGTCTCACGCTGGCGTCGAACGGATTCGTCGGTTCGGTCGTCGCCGTCGGAACGACGACGGCGGGTCAGCAGGCGGAGGTCGAACTCGAGAACATTACGATCACCGGCGGTTACTCGGTCAATCCGCGCCTCAGCGACGACCCGAACTACATCGGCGGCGGTCTTTGCAACTATGCGACCTTGACGCTTACGAACGTTACGATCGACGGCAACGAGGCGAGCTACGGCGGCGGTTTCTACAACGCCGGCGAAGCGCGCGTTATCGGCTCCACGATCTCGAACAACAAAGCGGCGTACTACGGCGGCGTTTACAACCGCGGCGCGCTGTACGTTGAGGATTCGACGATTGCGGGCAACACGGCTCAGTACTACGGCGGCGGTCTTGGAACCTATACCGACGCGACGATCGTCAACTCGACGATCATCGGCAACGTCGCGAAGCGCGGCGCGGGCGTCTACGAACAGGTCAACGCGTCCGACTTGCTGACGAGCGAAACGGAAATGGCGACGACGATCGTCAACAGCACGATCACGGGCAACGTCGCGACGGAACTTGGCGCGGGCGTCTGGGCGAACCACGTTCTGAACGTGGACAACTCGATCGTCTACGGCAACGTCGCGCCGAAGAACGCCGACGTCTACCATACGACGATCATCGGCTCGAGCGCCGCGACCTTCCGTTATTCGAACGTCGGCGTTTCCAACGTTAAGATTACGGGAACGGGCGTCAAGTCGGTTGATCCTGGCTTCAAGAGCTACGAACAGCCGACGAAGGCGACCGCGACGACCGCTTGGAAAGACTGGGATCTCACGCTGGCGATCGGCTCCGCAATGATCGACGCCGGATCGACCTCGCTCGCTCGCGGCGAAAACGGCGCGCTCACGCTTGACCACGCCGGGTTGGCCCGCGTCGTCAACAAGTCCGTCGATATCGGCGCCTATGAAGAACAGGGCAACACCGCTCCGACCGACATTGAGATTACGCTCAGCGACGACATTAACTCGGCGCTCCCGCCCGGCTCCGTCATCGCGACTCTGAACGCCGTCGACTCCGACGAGGACGACTCCTTCACGTTCGAGATCGTTTCCGACGACTCCGGCGCTCTCGCGATTGACGGCGACAAGATCGTCGTCGCGGGCGAGCTGCCCGCCGGCGACTACACGGCGACGATCCGCGCGACCGACGAAGGCGGCGCGACCGTTGAAAAGACGTTCGAATTTGTCGTCTCCGACCCGTCCGCGACCAACTACGCGACCCCGACGATCACGACGATCGGCGTCGCGTCGTCCGGCGACGTTGTCGTCGCTTGGTCTACGGACGATCCGGCGAAGGAATACGTCGTCGAATACCGCGTCAAGGGAACGTCCAAGTGGCAGTCCACCGGCTCGCTTACCGGAACGTACGGAACGCTGGTCGACGCGAACTTCAAGGTTGGCGACGTCGTCCAGGCGCGCATCAAGGCGTTGACTTCCTCGACGAAGAACGAGTCCGCGTGGTCCGACGTCGTCGAGTACGAAATCGCCGCGCCGACTCCGTCGTACAACGTGGCGATCAACGAGAACGCCGTCGGCGCCTTCCACGTCGCGAGCGTCGTGATCGAGTCGAACGTCGAGCCTTACGCTTGGTGGGCGATCGACTGGAACGACGGTTCCGGCGTGACCTCCGTCACCGGTTTGAGCATGAGCCAGACGCTGTCGCACATCTACACGGCCTCGGGCGTTTACACGCCGGTTCTGTACGTCGACAACCAGGAAGGCGTCGCGCTTAACGCGATCGTCGTGAACGTCGCGTCCGGATCGGGCGCCGTCCTCGACGTCGTCGCCGAGCCGGTCTTCTCCGAAATCGAGCCGGTCGCCGTTTACGGTCCGGTTCAGGTTGCGCCTGAACTTCTCGTCCTTGGCGCGCGCGTCGACGCCTCCGTCTCGTTCCAGACGTCGGATGAGGAAATCACGGTTGAGACCGCTCAGACGAGCGGCGCGCAGATCGTTGTCGACACGCTTGCCGCGCCGTCCGCGACTCGCTCCACCGTCGCGATCGACGCCTTCTTCGCCGACATGGGGCAAGAGGACGACGAGCTTGAGCCGGAACTCGACGACGCGATCTTCAGCGACGATTTCATCGGCGAGCTCTTCGAAGACTGAACCCGACGGCGCGCTTGACGCTCGTTAAACGATAACGAAAGGGGATCCGATTTCCGATCGGGTCCCCTTTTTGCGTATTTTTTTGCGCGACGCGATGAAACGCGGGTCGTTTTGGGGTATAATGCGCGACAGGCGCGGATATTGAAAGACGCGTTTATCACATGACGAAAGGAACGAAAGAATGGCGCGTATTAAGCGAGTTTTGGTCGCGGGTGGCGCGGGGTTTTTGGGGTCGCACCTCTGCGAGGCGCTTCTTGATCGAGGACACGACGTTATCTGTTTGGACAACTTCTTTACGAGTCAGAAGATGAACGTCGAGCATTTATTGACCCGCACTAACTTTGAACTGATTCGCCACGACGTGACCGTTCCGATCTCCCTTGAGGTGGACGAAATCTATAATCTCGCCTGTCCCGCCGCGCCGGGGCACTACCAGTATAATCCCATTAAGACGATGAAAACGTCGCTCCTCGGAGCGATTAATCTCTTGGAACTCGCGAGAGAATGCCGCGCGACGATTCTTCAAGCGTCCACCAGCGAAGTTTACGGAGACCCCGAAGTTCATCCGCAACGCGAAGACTATCGCGGCGCCGTCAATCCAATCGGTCCTCGCGCCTGCTACGACGAAGGAAAACGCACCGCCGAGACGCTCTTTATGGACTTTGCCCGAATGTACGGCGTGAAGATTCGCATCGCTCGAATCTTTAACACGTACGGTCCGAGAATGCATCCTTTCGACGGGCGCGTCGTCTCGAACTTTCTTCGCCAAGCGCTTGCCGACGAGCCGATTACGATCTTTGGCGACGGTTCCCAGACGCGTTCTTTCTGCTATTATTCCGACCTCGTCTCCGGTCTTATAAAGCTCATGGAAAACGACTGGGATTTCTCCGGTCCCGTCAATCTTGGCAATCCCGACGAGTTTACAATTCTCGAACTCGGCAAACTCGTCTACGAAACGCTTGGGAAGGAAGAGAATTTTGTTTTCAGACCTCTTCCCGTGGACGATCCCTGTCGACGACAGCCCGACGTCACGCTCGCCCGAGAAAAACTCGGATGGACGCCGAAAGTTTCGCTTCGCGAAGGGCTTGTGAAGACGGCGGAATGGTTTAAACGGATTAACGTCGAAGACTTCCGCGCCCCAACTCCAAATTATTAACCGTCTTTTCCCGCAACACGTTATCCTCAAACCGAATAGGAAGCGACTATGAAATCGAACCGTTTCTTTTCCGCGGCGTTGATTTTTTCCTCCCTGGTTTTCGCAGTCGTCGCTCAGTCGGCGGAATCGGTCAAGCCTGAAAATCCGAATCTTGCGTTTGAGGCGAGCGTCGAGGCGGATTCGGAATACAGCCGCGACTACGCTGCGACCTGCGCGGTCGACGGGCGCGTCGCCGAACCCCTTTCTCACGCTGATCGCGGAAACGCGTGGGCGGTCCGCGGCGCCGACAGCAAGGGAGTCGCGGAGTTCTGTCTCGATTGGGACGAGCCGCGCGTCGTCTCGACCGTCGTCTACTACGGGCGCACCGGCTCGGCGATGCTTGAAGAGTGTTTCCGCGACTATGAGGTCTATCTTGACGAAGACGAGGAGCCGGTCGCGAAAGGGACGTTCGAAGCGAAGCACGGTCCGCAGTTCGTCGAATTTGCGCCGCGTCAGATTTCGTTGCTAAGAATCAAATTCCTCTCGGGATATGAAGGCGGACTCAACTGGGGCGCGTCGGAGATCGCCGTCTTCGAGAAACGTCCGACCGACGAAGAACTCGCCGCGCGCGTTTCGCCCGAAGCCGCCGCAGCCGCCGCCGACATGACGGTCGAGGCGTTTCAAGAGGCCGGGATGCCCGACGAAATCGTCTTCTGCACCCGCAAGCCCGCGTCCGATCCGCACTGGTACGCCAATTTCGGGTATTACGCCGACAATTCATGCCGTTATCCGTTTCCGCTCGGCTCCGGGGGCGCGCTCTACGCGCTCAACGTCAAGACGGGCGAGACGCGCGTGATTTTTGAGGATCCCGAAGGAAATATTCGCGACCCGCAGGTTCATTACGACGGGAAGACGATCCTATTCTCCTACCTTCCGAAGGGTAAATATCATTTTAGTCTCTACACGATTCAGTCGGACGGAACGGGACTGACGCGACTCACGGGGGAAGGGGAGGACGGCGATCGTGAGCTTCCGCCCGGGGCGACGCCCTCGGAATCGAACGAAAAACGCGTTTCCGTCGCGCCGATGGGGTACGATCGCGACTTTGCGCAGCCCGGCTGGGACGACTACGAGCCGACGTGGCTTCCCGACGATTCGATCGTTTTCTGTTCGACGCGCGCGAAACGCTACGTCGAATGCTGGTTGACGCAGGTCGGAACGCTCTATAAACGTTTTCCCGACGGAACGCTTCGCGAACTTTCGTGCAATATCGAGCAGGACAACACGCCGTGGCCCCTCGCGAACGGGCAGATCGTTTACATGCGCTGGGAATATGTCGATCGTTCGCAGACGCACTATCACCATCTCTGGACGATGGGACAGGACGGGACGCGGCAAATGGTTTTCTACGGCAACCAAACGCCTGGGACGAGCATGTTGGGACCGAAGCCGATCCCGGACTCCGACGGTGGCAAAATCGTCTGCTCTTTCTCGCCGGGACACGGGTATCCGGAGCATTACGGGTACGTGACGGTCGTCGATCCTCGATACGGTCCCGACGATCCGAACGGCGCGAAACGGATCACGTCGACGTTTAACTATTCCGACCCGTGGGCGTTCAGCGAAGACCGATTCATGGCGGCGTCGCATGAAAAGATCGTGCTCCTCGACGCCGACGGACACGAGGCGACGCTCTACGAGCTTCCGAAGGAACTTAAAGACGCCGGATTCTGGATCAACGAGCCGCGTCCGCTCGCGCCGCGCGACCGCGAGCCGATTCTTTCCGACTCGACCGATCCGACGGACGACAAGGGCACGATCGCGCTTGCCAACGTCTATCACGGTCGCAAGATGGCGAACGTCAAGCCGGGAACGATCAAGGAGCTCCTGATTTACGAAACGCTTCCCAAGCCGATCCATTATTCGGGCGGCATGGACATGATGAGCTTTTACGGCACCTTCACGCTGGAGCGGCTCCTTGGCAAAGTTCCCGTCAACGAGGACGGCTCCGCCTATTTCCGCGTTCCCGCGAACCGTCCGATTTTCTTCCTCGCGATGGACGCCGAAGGACGCTGCGTCAAAAGAATGCATTCGTTTACGTCGGTCATGCCCGGCGAGAAACTCTCTTGCGTCGGCTGCCATGAAGAGCGCACGGAAACGGCGGGCGCGGACGAGAAGAATCGCCTTCTCAAACTCATGGAGAACGCGCCGAACGAGATCGAACCGATTGAAGGAATTCCCGAAGTCTTCAGCTTTACCCGCGATATCCAGCCGATTCTCGACAAATACTGTCTTGAATGTCACAATCCGGATCGAGAGGAGGGCGGGTTCAACATCTCGGGACACTGGGCGCCTTTGTATACGATCGGTTACGCGCAAATGTCGTGGCGTCAGCTCTTTGGCGACAACCGCAATCGCGCGATGAGCAACTTCGAACCTTACGAGATCGGCACCGGTTCCGCGAAGCTTCTCAAAATGATCGACGACCATCACGGCGGCGTCGAAATGGCGAAGCATGATCGCGACATGATTTGCTATTGGATCGACGCGGGCGCAAACTATATCGGGACGTACGCGGGCGAATTTTCCGGAGGCGTCGGGTATTATCTCCAGAACGAACCGGTTCATAACGAACAGGCTTGGCCCGAGACGAAAGCGATGCAGGAGACGATCTCGCGACGCTGCGACGTCTGCCACACGCCGCCTGATCCCAAAAAGAGCTTTGGAACGTACGACATCTACGTCGACAACTACTCGCCGCGCAATCCTCGCGAGGCGAAAGACATGTTCCTGCCCCACGATCTGTCGCAGGCGAACGGACGGTTCAGTCGCTTTGAAATTTTCGACCTCTCTTATCCCGAGCAGTCGAAAGCGGTTCGCGCGCCGCTGAGCAAAGCGGCGGGAGGACTCGGCGTCTGCGAGGCAAAGTCCGGCAAGCCCGTCTTTGAAAGCGTCGACGACCCGGATTACCAGACGATTCTCAAAGCGATCGAGCGCGGACGACGGTACATTATCGAGGAAGACAACCGTCCCGATATGATAACGCCAAGCCCGAACAACGGTAAAGACTGCCCGACGCGCTACGTCGTTCGGTGGCCTTATCTTCGCGAGCTCATTCGCTACGGGCTGCTTCCCGTCGACGCCGACCCGCAGGCGAGTTACGACCCGTACGAACTCGACGAACTCTACTGGCGCTCTCTCTGGTATCGTCCGCAAGAGAAACGTTGAATTTTGAGATTCAAATCGATACAATGATCGGAGGCGGGCTTGTCGCAGGGCGGGTCCGCCTCGTCGCAAATATAGGGTTGAGATTCGAGAACGGAGAAAACGGAACATGGCGAAGATCGTAGTGATTGGCAGCGCGAACACGGACATGACGATTCGAGCGGAGAAGATTCCCGCGCCGGGCGAGACGGTCGTCGGCGGCGTTTTTGCGTCGGCGCCGGGCGGCAAAGGGGCGAACCAGGCGGTCGCGGCCGCGCGCGCCGGAGGCGACGTGACGTTTGTCGCGCGCGTCGGCGCGGACTCCCTCGGCGAGGAAGCGATCAAGGGATATGAGCGCGACGGGATCGACGTCGGCAAGATCGTCCGCGACCCGGCGAACGCCACGGGCGTCGCGCTCATTATGGTCGACGCGTCGGGCCAGAATTCGATTTCGGTCGCGTCGGGCGCGAATTTTGCGCTCAGTCCGGAAGATGTCGAAGCGGCGTCGGACGCGATTCAGGGCGCCGACGTCGTCGTTTGTCAGCTCGAGACGCCGATCCCGACCGTCGAGCGCGCCGCGCGACTTGCCGCCGACGCGGGCGTTCCTTTTATTCTCGACCCCGCGCCCGCGCCGTCCGCGCCGCTTCCGGAGTCGCTTCTCAAACTTACGACGGTCGTCAAGCCGAACGAACTCGAAGCGTCGGCGCTTACGGGCGTCGCGGTAACGGACGAGGCGAGCGCGTTTGCGGCGGCGGAGAAACTTCTTGCGGCGGGCGTCAAACTTGCGATCGTCACGCTTGGCGCGGCGGGCGCCGTCATGGCGTCGAGCGACGGCAAGCGGCTGACGTGTCCGCCTCGCCGAGTGAACGCTGTCGATTCGACGGCGGCGGGCGACGCGTGGACCGGCGCTTTTGCGGTCGCGCTTGCGGAGGGCAAAACGCCGGAAGAAGCCGCCGATTTTGCGACGAAAGCGGCCGCAATCAGCGTAACGCGTCCCGGCGCCCAGCCGTCCCTCCCGACCCGCGCCGAGATTGGATAACGCGGTCGCGACGTCGCGACGGGCGCGCGCTTCCTTGAGACTCCGCGTTATCCGACCTTGTCGAGGCGCCAAGGTCCGCCAGGCTTGAACGTTCGCCTTTACGCGTCCAGACGACGTCTCGCGCGCAGAGGCGAATCCCCTCGGCGGCGCCGTCTCCGCCGTCGCGCGTTGATATTGACGGGAGGCGGCGAGATTTCTATACTCCGTCTGTCGTTAGGGGGACGACCGAAGTTTAGTCGTCGACCGGGCTTTAGGGGGACGTATGGCGAAGAATTTTTCACAGACGTTTTTTTTTCTCGCGACCGTCGCGCTATTCGTTCTTTTTTGCTTCGCATGGCGCGCGTTTTTTTCGCAGCGAGGTCCGGACGATCCTCAGATTCCAGGGATTCATACCGTCGAGTCGGACTCGGACGGGGACGCGCCTAAGAACGTTCTTGAACGCAAAGCGCCGGAGCTGCTCGCGCTTTTTTCAGAGCCGGACGACTGGCGTCGCGACGCGAATTTGATTCGTTTTCCTTCCGCGTCGCTTTATTTTCTCTTCAAAGGTGAGCCGAAGCTTTCGGACGACGGGCGCAGCATCTCCCTTAACGCGTGCACGGCGGTCTATCTTCCGAGAGCGCGTCGCGTCGACGTCGACGAATCGCGGGAGCCGTCTCGGTCCGACGCGGCGTCGAAGGCTCCGACTCCTGAGTCTGAACCGGAGTATGAATCGCTTGAATCTCGCGTGAAGCGCGCGCTGGTTTTTGAGGTTTCCGACCAGATCGTTCTGAACTTTAGCGTTTCCCTTTTGGACTACGATCGTCTTCGCAAAGAAGAGATGAATCTTTCGCTCCTCGAGGGGGGCGGACTCAACGGTCAGGTCGTCGTGCGCGGCGGCGACGGGTCGGGCGGGAGCGATCCGGCGTTTTACGTTCAGACGCGCGACGTCGCGTTCAACTTGCGACAGTTCCGCACGGCGGCCGACGTTTCGTTTCAATTCGGTCCGCACTACGGGACGGGCGAAGGGCTGACGATCGACTACGAGACGCCCGAAAGCTTCGACGTTCGTCCAAAGAAAAACGACGACGAAACGGAGGATAAACAGGCGCGGACGCCCGCGCCGACCAGTCCCGAAGAGATTGAGGAACTTGAGCGCGCGCGCGTTATGGCGCAAATCGACGAAATCGTCGAAGACGGGAATCTTGGCAACGGCTGTTCGATTCGTCAGATAGAAATCAACAAGCTTAAAGATTACATTCATTTTGACCTAACCGCGCTGAACGACAAGACGGGCGGGATCGTCGATGGCAAGATCGATCAACTCGACGTCGGATGTCGCGGCGGGATTCATTTCGAGCCGACCCCGCACGAGCCGGGGCAGTGGTGCGTCCGATTCGACAACGACGTGACGGCGATCGCGTGGCGACAATCGGAGCGCGTTTGCGTTTTTAAGGGCAAAGCGTTTTATCTTTTCTTCCAAGATCCGCTGATCGAAGAGTTGCAGTCGAAATTTACCGACGCGTTTCGGGCGCTTCGCAGGCGGAATCCGTCGGGGGCGTTGGCGCGGTTGAAGGCGACGGTCGTTCGCGTTCTGGGGGACGAAGATCCGGTGACCGCCGAATATACGCTGGCGTCGTCCGACGAAACGGCTCCGCCTCGCGTTTTCAAGCTCAAAGCGATGCAGGCGTATTACGACGATCGGCGCGGCAATTTCGGACTTTTTAACCGCCTCGATTCGGACGCGCTTGACCAAGGAACGCCCGACCCTGTGAGCGTTTCCGTGACGGAGTTCGACGGCGAGACGGGCGAGCCGGTCGTTTCGACGCTCACGTCGCCGTCGGTCATTGCGTTTTTTGACAAGGTCTCGGGGTTCAAACTGCTCCAGACGAAGGGGGCCGGGGCGCTGACGTCTTTCATGCGGACGAACAAAGGCGAGCGCGTTGCGATTCAGGCGTTTTGGGAAAACGGACTGCAGCTTGAACCGAAGGAGGACAAGG
>CAMZHY010000021.1 GCA_947307005.1 uncultured Planctomycetaceae bacterium | reverse complement strand
GAAGAACAGACAGATCTGGGGGGAACCGTTTGATTTGGGCGACTGTATCGCGATCAGACAGATTTCTTTTTCTTTAGACGCCGCGACGGGAACGCCTTCGCTTGAGCTTGCCTTCGAATACGGTTGTCTTCCGTTTTCCATTAAACCGTCGTTGACGCTTCGGTTCGTCAACGTTACGGAGTTTTATCTGAAGGAGTTTTGTGAAGGCGACGGTGATTTTGGCATTCTGACCGAACTGTCGCTTTGCGGCTCCGAAGACGGAAAATCTTTCCGCCTATACGACGAAGGCGACGTCGCTTTAGTTAAATGCTCCGACGTCGAATTTGTAAGCTTCAAAGAAACGCTCGATTAGAGCGACGAATTCCGCGTTTAAAACTCGTCTTGAAACGCAGCGCGGCTTGACCGACGCCTCTTTCGAGAACGTCGGTCAAGCCGCTTCATTGGGGGCGAGGACGGCGCGCGCCGTCAGTTCGATTTTTTGAACCTGAGACGAACGTCGTAATCTCCCGTCGTTTCGGCGACGAGCTTGACGGCGACGAGTTTGCCGTTTTCTTCTAAGGACGTCTCAAGCCTGACGCCGGAGCCGCTCGAAACGAGGTCGAGCCGGTATTCTTCCGGGACGAGGAATCGCGCGGTCGTCGGGAATCCGCCGACGAGTTCCAAGATCGCTTTCAAAGTCGCCGTCTCGTCGTCCCACTGGACGTTTTTCAGATCGACGCCCCCTTGCGTCACGTGACGGTCGCTCGAGAGGAACTGGGGAACGCCCTGTTTCTTATGGAGCGCGACGAGTCGAACGGCGCGACCGGGGACGGTCGTTTTCAGGTCGCTCGTTACGGCGCCTAAAAACGCGTTCGTCCAGAATTCGTAAGCGACGTATTCGCCCGGAGTCGCGCCGATTTCATCCAGCGTGAAGCCGATTTCCGCCTCGTCGTCGCTCCAGTTAAAGAGCGCGACGACGTCCCAGTCTTCAAAATCGCGACCGATCTTGAGGTCCCATATCGGGAGGTTCGCGAAGTAGGGATAGAGCGCGCCGGGCCTGACGTCGCAGACGGGGAGCGTCTGCTGAAGGAGCTTCATTTTCTCGGGCGGGAGCTTTCCGAGAAAGTCGCCGAAGAACGTCTGCTGTCCGGGGAGCGCGACGATCGTCGTCGTAACGCGCGCCTCTTCCATCGGCAGATCGTGGACGAGGAGCGTGTCTGGGTCGGAATAGAAGACGATGTTGTTGACGAAAATTTGGTTGAGCGTTCGCCCCGCCTGCTGCATGACGTTCCCCCACTTGACGGGCTGGTTCGGGGAGACGATATCCGCGCCGGTTCGAGCCGCGTCGGCGTATCGCGCTTCCGGTCCGGTGAAGTGTCCTTGGCACGCGAGAAAGATTCGGTCGTCGCCGATTCCTTCGCGGAGCGCCTTGACGCAGCGTTCAAAGGGCGCCGCGACGTCGGGATTCTTGAACGCGGCGCGAACCTCCGGTCGTTCGAAGAAGTGCGCGCAGTATCCCGGACCGGAGCCGGACATTCCGTCGATTTTGAAGAATTCGAAGCCCCAGTCGTGCGCGGCGACGTCGTGAATATGGCGGAGCCAGTCGACGACCTCGTCGTTCGACGGGTCGATCGTGTATTTGCCGTTCCACGTTCGCATCGGCGCGCCGCTCGCGTCATGCAGGAACCAGTCCTTATGCGCGTTGTAGAACTCGTCGGAGCCCGTCCCGAAAGGCGCGGTCCATAATCCCGGTTTGAACCCCAGCGCGCGGATATCGTCCGCGAGCTTCTTCATCCCTTCGGGGAACTGGTTTTCGTTGACCTCGAGTCCGAGATTGTAGAAATTCGAGACGGGGAGCGCGTCGGAGTTGCCCTGCCAGCTTTCGATCGACCAAATCTCGCAGCCGAAGGGCTGGAGAAACTCTTTTCCAACGCGCGCTTCCGCGAGGTTGTCTTCCGCCGTCGCCTTGTCGAAGTAGACGTTCCACGACATCCAGCCGGTTGGGACGCGCGGGACGCGTTTGCGATCGATCGGCGCGTAGTAGGGGACCCAGCGTTTTCGGAAATAATCGCGATCGAGTTCGACGACGAAGGTCGCTTCCGACGCCTCCTCGATTCGCCCCGACGCTTCGACGGCGTATCGCGCCGCGCCGTCGTCTTTCGTCGAGATTCTGAGATTCGCCGCGTCGAAGCGGAGCGCGAGGTCTTCTTCCGGCGCGAAAAGGGAATCGAAAAGGAGCGAGTCCGCGTCGCCGGACGCGAGTTCGAGGACGCGTTAGCCCGTCTTCGCCCTCGTCCGACATGGGAACGACGCGTCGCGGAACGTAACGTCTCCTTTGAACGTCAGCGTTCCTTGGTAGAACTGGCGCGTTCGATGATAAACGAGCGCTTCGAGACGGTCGCCCTGCGCGTTAAAGACAAGATATCCCTGCGCGTTTCCGCTCGGGTCGAGGAGCGCGAGACGGTCGGCGACGGCGTCGCGCGGGACGCCGATTCGCCAAGGTTGGCCTTCAACCTCGAAAGACAATGTTCCGACGATTTGAACGTTTGCGTCGGCGTGAGAAAGCGAAAGGGTCTGCGCGTCTTCGTTAAACTGCGCCGTCCATGCGCCGAGCGCGAGAACGAACGTCGCGACGATTGGTTGCATGCTTGATATCTCCTCTGGTGCGACGCGAACGTCCGCTCGCGTCGAAACGAGGAGCGACGTCGCGTCAGTTTGACGCGGTTGAACCGGGCAGGCCGTCCGGTCTTGTCGACGGGTCGTCCGACCCTGGGTCTCGGACGGCGCGCAACTGTAAATGAATCTTGCGAATGCGGCGAATGAGGTTCGCTTCTTCCGCGATTTCCTGCTCTAAGAGCCGCAGCTCGTTCAGATACTGCTCGCTCGCGGGGAAATCGCTCGCCGAACGATAGCACGAGGCGACGATCTGACGGTACGCGCGCTCTTCGAGGGAGCGTTCCGCGTCGGCGTCCGCCGACGAAGGCTGGGAACCGCGGGAATCGAGTTGGGCGTTGATTTCGTCCAGTTCGGCAAGCCGAGCCGCAATTCCGTCGTCTCCCGCCGCGACGCGCGCCGCGTCGCCGGGAAGGAACCCGTTCGCCTTGCGAAACGCTTCGGAGCCGTCGTCGTCGCCGTCGATCGGGACGCGCGTCACGCTTTTGCGCTGCTGGTAAATCGGTGGATACGCGGAGTCCATTTCGAGCGCTTCGTCGAAGGCGCCTCCTTTATCCCAGAGCGAGGGGAGCCGCTTCTGCGCGACGCCGGAACCGTCGGGACGAACGAAGGTCGCGTCCGACGAGCCTGCGACGGGGCGCGGGAACGTTCCCTTGTAAGAACGACCGTCTTCCGTCACGAGTTCGAAGTTCATCGGCTCGATCGGTCGTTTTGGCTCGCGAACGGCCGGGACGTCGACGGCTTTGTCGTCGCCGCGGGATTTGGCGGCGTCCCGCGCGTCGAGTTTCGCGAGGAGTCGCGCTTCGATGGACGCGTCGATATCCTGAGGCGCGGGCGACTCGTCCATCGCGTCTTGCGCGTCAAGGTCGCCCTCAAGAGGTTCCTCTTCGTCGCGGCGCTCGTCTTTTTGGTCCCAAAACGCCTTCGCGGCGCGTCGTCGCTCTTCGGAGAGCGCGCCGTCGTCGGAATCGCCGCCGGCGGAAATCGTGGGGACGCCGGCGCCGTTCGCGTTTGGCTCGAATGAGAAGACGCCGCCGTCGCCGCTTGGCGCGCCCGCGTCCGCGACGACCGTCGTCGCGGAGCGCGCGTCCGGGTTGTTCGCGTTCTGTTCAGACGCGTTTGTCGCTTCGGCGGGAGCCTCGACAGGCTTATCATATCCAGACGGTTCGTCGTCGTCAAGTTCGCCGAACTCGACGACGTCGTCGCCGGAGCCGTTTTCAAAGGACTCGGACGCTTCCTCCGCGATGCTCTGAAGATCGCGCCACGCGGCTTTGACGCCGTCTTCGTCAATTTCAAGGGCGCGCGGTTTTTTATCCGCTTTTTCTTCGGCGTCGGTCGCGTTCTCCTGCGCGAGGAAGAGCGCGCGGTCGCAAAGTTGAACGACGACGCGCGGCGATCCCTCGGAATATTCGGCGACCGCTTTCTTCGCGGCGCGCGTAAATTTTGCGTTCGCGTCGGCGCGTTTGAGTTCGCGCGTGATGAATCGATCCGTTTCGTCGCGGGTGAAAGCGTCGAGCCATTCGCGGATGACGACGCGCTGCGCGAAAGGATAGAGTTGCGGAAGATTGAGCCGTTCTTCAAGCGCGGACGTTCCGAAGAGCGCGACGGCGAGTTGCGCCGGCGGTTCCGAACGGTCGACGAGCATCCTGAGCTCGTCGAAAACGCGCAGCGTGAGATTCTGCGCGTCGTCGATGAGGACGACGCGACGTTTCTGCGGCGCGTGTTCTAGATAATCGAGCGTCATGAGACGCAGTTCCGTTTCGTCGATTCCAACGAACGACTGAGATTGCCGGAACCCGAAAAGAAGCTGCTGCAAAAACGCCTTGACGGAGAATTTTCGCGACGCGGTGACGATCGACACAAGGTCGTCGTCGCCGAAATGCGACGCTACTACGCGCGCGAGCAACGTCTTGCCAACGCCCGCGTCGCCGACGACGAGCGCGACTCCTTCGCCTCGTTTAAGACATCGTTCGACGTCGCGTCTCGCTTTTTCAACGATCGAAGCGGGAAAGTAAACGCGAGCGTCTGGCGTCGACAGAAACGGTCTCTGAATATCCTTATTTTCGCGAAATTCCGCCATAGTGCAATCCTTTACGCCGCCGCCCTCCGAGGGCGGGTCAAATTCGCGCTGGCTCGCGCCGGTCTTACATCCTCGCCGACGGGAACAGTCCATGTCCTTCTCTTCGGCGATTATCGCTTTGGAATTTAATAAATCGGGAAAAACTGTTGTAATTGTTAAAAACGCACCCCTCCGTCTTGCTGCGATTCCCAAAGTCGGAAGACGAGGAGCGACCACAGTCGCGCCGCATGATCGAACTGGCGTTCTTCATGCTCCTTGACGAGGCGTTCGACGCATTCGCGGTTGAAGTAAGGCGCGCGACGCGTCGATTCGTCGAAAAGTATCTCCTTGAGCGTCGCGTTAAGCTCGCCTCGGAACCACGAGTCCAGAGGAACGCCGAAGCCCGTCTTCGGACGCGCGTCGATTTCCTCCGGGAGCAGATCGCGGCACGCTTCGCGCAAAACGAACTTGCCGACGCGCCCTTTGAGCTTGTATTTGAGGGGAATCTGAAGCGCGAGTTCCGCGACGTTCGGGTCGAGAAGGGGCGCGCGCGTCTCCAGCGACCAACTCATCGACGCGATATCGACCTTCGTCAGAATGTCGCACGGCAGGTACGTAAGGACGTCGGCGAAGCTGATCGCCGACGTGACGTCGCGTTCGGCGAACTTCGCGTACGCGTCGCTTAAAAAGTCGACGACGTCGAGTTCGTCCGCCGTCGGACGGTTAAACGCCGCGGTCGGCGTTTCCTCGCGGCATGCCGACCAGTATTCGTCGCTCAGCAGTTCGGTTGTTCGCGACCGATTAAAAATAGCGATCCACTGGAGGTACTGTTCGACGACGTCCATGCCGACGGTCTCGAGGAAGCGTCGCGCGCGCCTTAGCGGCGAACGTTGACGAACAGAGTTCGGGATCGCGGCGCGGACGGGACCCGCGAGGAGTTTCTTGAGCCAGTTCGGAACGAAGGAGTCGATTGCGCGGGACAGACGCGCCGCCTTGTAGCGGTCGTAGCCGCAGAAGAGCTCGTCGCCGCCGTCGCCCCCGAGCGCGACGGTCACCTCGCGCCGCGTCGTTTGGCACAAATACCAGGTTGGAATCGCGGAACTGTCCGCAAAAGGCTCGTCGTACTGATAAACCAGTTCCGGGAGCAGGTCTTTGACCTGCGGTTCGACGAAAAACTCCGTGTGATCCGTTCCGAACCGTTCCGCCGTGCGCCGCGCGAAAGGCGTCTCGTCGTATTCCTTCTGGGCGAAGCCGATCGAAAAAGTGCGAATCTTAGTCGACGAGAACCGTCTCATCAGCCCCGCGACGATCGTGGAGTCGATTCCGCCGGAAAGGAACGCCCCGAACGGCGTGTCGCAGCGCATTCTCAGACGAACGGCGTCTTCAAGCCTCCGTCGCAACTCGCGCTTGACTTCGTCGAAGGACGCGCGCGAGAGGTTCGGAACGTCGTCCGAATCCATCGCGGCGGCGCCCAGCGCGCCCACGTCGCGCAACCTTGACGCGTCGTCGGAGGAAAGCCCGACGGCGTCGCTAAAGTTCGCAAGTTCTTCGACTCGCCAGTACCGTTCGACGATCGGCTCGGCGCCTTCGCGCCACAGCATATAGGACGCGGGCGGGAGCTTCGCGATTCCTCGATAGATCGTTCGCGGGTGCGGGACGTACTGATACGTTAAGTATTGACGCAGCGCGACGAGGTCGATTTCTTTGGGAACGTCCGGAAACTCTCGGAGCGATTTAATCTCGCTCGCGAAGAGGACGCGGTCGGACTCGAGACGATAGACGAGCGGCTTCTTCCCGAAACGGTCGCGCGCGAGGACCAGTCTTCGACTCCGCTCGTCCCAGATTGCGAAGGCGAACATGCCGTTGAATTTTGCAAGGCAGTCTAATCCGTATTCTTCGTACGCCTGCAACAGAACTTCGACGTCGGTTTCCGTGCGGAAGACGCGCCCTCTGCGTTTGAGCTCTTCGCGAAGCTCGACGTAGTTGTAAATCTCGCCGTTGAAGGTCAGCCAGACCGTCTGATCCGCGTTGCAGAACGGTTGGCGTCCCGCGCTGGAGAGATCGATAATCGCGAGCCGTCGATGTCCAAACGCGACGCCTTTTTCTTCGAGAGGAACGCCCGGCGCCAGAGGACGACGCGACGTTCCGCGGTCGTCGGGACCGCGGCGTCGAAGCGCGTCCGTCGCGCGGTCGAGCGTTTCCTGATCAATCGCGCGTTTTTCGTTGAGCCAAATAGCGCCGCATATTCCGCACATGGGATCGTTTTCTCCTAGCGTCGTCGTCGAAGTCGCGTCGAATCGGCGACGCGACCTCGGTTATCGTAACGCCATGACTCCTTTTCGTCGCCATCCCTCCGATACGTTAGTAGGCGAAAACGCGTTTTTTCTTTCACAAAAAACGCGTAAATTCCAAAAAATCGGCATAATTGTTGAAATTATCGCAAGATTACCCCCGCTAATTATCAAGTTGGATAAAACAATAAAGATAGGTTGCATATTGAGCGCGACGGAGTATCTTGAAAAACAAGTCCCTTAAGCGTATTATGACAAGGGCGTCGCGTTGAGGCGACGTCGCGGCGCTGGACGACGGGGCGCTTTCGTGGAACAGCGTTCCTTTCGGGACGTCAAATAAGCGCTGGACGCGACGATTTTTTGAGCGTCGCGCGGTCGCTCCTTCGCAGATGGATGGAATATGATGAAGAACACGCTTATTTTTTGCAGAACGGCGCTTTTGACGGCGTTTATCGGGACGATCGGCTTTGGCGCGTTTGCCGCGCCGATTGACGACGAAACCGCGGCGTCCGTCGTCGCTAAGTCGGACGACGAAGCGACGGAATCGCCGGAAGACGACGCGTCGAAATCGTCGACGAAGACGTCCGTCAAGCGCGAGAAAGCGCCGACGACGGTTACGGGGCGCGTTCTTGTCAAGCTCAATAAGCCGATCGTTCTGACTCGCGAGCCGGCGAACTTCGAGTCGATTTTCGAGCCGGAACGGGACCCCAAAGACGCGCAACCCGGCGGAGCCCCCGCGGGTAAGGGCGCGAACGTTAGGCGCGCGAGCGAGTTGGTCGGTCGCGAAATCGCCGACTTTCGCGTTCGCGCCGGCAACGGCAAATATATGCTCGAAGACGAGTTCGGGGAGATTCGCATTATTCCGCAATCGAACGTCGCGTCGGTCGAACCGGCGCCGGACGCGTCCGTCGAAGAGCTTCGCAAGCGCTATGAAGAACGGCTCCTCGACGAGTTTGGAGAGGGATTTCAAGTCAAAAAGACGGAGCATTTTATTTTTGTTTCCGACGCGTCGGAGGGTTACGTCGACTGGTGCGGACGTCTTTTCGAGAGTTTAGAGGAGGGGTTCCGACTCTACGCGCGCCGCAACGGGATTGAATTGACGGATCGCGGCGAGCCGCTGATCGTCGTCGTTTTTGCGCGCCAGGCGGAGTTCATTCGCTACGCGTCCGTCGAGACGGGGGCTCCCGACAAGCTTGCGGCGTATTACAACATGCAGACGAATCGGGTCGCGCTCTACGATCTTTCAAACGTCGAAGGGGTCGAAGGCGTCGGCGTTTCGTCGCCGTCGCGCCGTCGTCGCTCGACGCTTGTGGAAACGCGCGAGATTCTTTCGCGTCCGAACGCGGCGTTTAACGTTGCGACGGTCGTGCACGAGGCGACGCACCAAATCGCGTTTAATCGCGGCGTCTTCCTTCGCACCGGACCGATCGCGCTTTGGGCGGCGGAAGGGCTTTCCCTCGTCTTTGAAACGCCGAACGGACACGCGACCCAAGGCGGCTGGGGGTTTCGCGGGACGTTTCCGAAAAACGAGCGGATGATTAACCTCTTCCGCGCGAAAATCGATTCGGTTGAGGATCCCTTCCGAACGATTGTGGCGCAGGAGAATTTCTATCAGAATCTCGAAGCGTCTTACGCGGCGTCCTGGGCGCTCTTCTATTACCTCTACAAGAAGAATCCAAGCGCGCTTGCGAAGTATATGCGCCATATCGCGTCGAAAAATCCCTGCACGGTTTATTCCCCGCAAGACCGGCTGAAGGATTTTGAAGAGTTCTTCGGAGACGACTGGGAAAAGACGACCGCGGCGGTGAAACGTTACGTTAAACGCCTATAATCCCCGGGCGGGGAAATCATGAAAGGGAGACGACATGTCGCCGAGAACTCCGTTTGTCCGCGCGCGGCTCGCGTTCGTCGCCGTCGCGACGGCGATTGCGCTGGGCGCGACGGCGTCCGCCGCGCCCGTTGAATGGCCGAAGATTCCGACCCCGCCGCCTATCCCGACGCCGCCGGAACCTCCGAGGCCGCCGGAACCCCCGGCGCCTCCCCTTTCGCCGATAGAAAAGGAATTCGCCGAGCGTTTCAAAAAACTCGTCGAGGAAGCTTCCAAAGAGGCGCTTCCGCAAGAGACGTTTGACGAGTTTATTATGAAACTGCTCAACGAGTTCGGACCCGACGCGCGTTTCGGAGCGACGTCGCGTTTTGTCATGATTTACGATACGACCGACGCCTACGCGCTGTGGTGCGCGGCGCTCATGGAGAACGTCGCGTCGACGTACGAGGCGTTTGTGTCCCGCGTCCGTCTAGTCGAGTCCGGGCTTTTCGACCCAATGGTCGTATTTGTCTTCGCGGAAAAGGAAAAATACGAGGAATTTTTGCAGAAGACGGCCGGCTCCGAGTTCGCGAACGACGCTCAACGTCCCGTCGGCTTCTACGAGCACGCGTCGAATCGATGCGTCTTCTACGACCTGACGGGGGAGGAGCAGAATCGCGCCGACAAGACGGAGAAGAGAACTCTTGAACAGGTTGCAAGCGACGTTTTGAAGCAGCCGAACGGCGACCAGAACCTCTCGACGATCATCCACGAGGCGACTCACCAACTCTCGTTTAATTATGGGCTTTTCAGCCGTCAGGGGGAGAATCCTTCGTGGGCGGTCGAGGGATTGTCGATGCTTTTTGAAGCGCCGAGCGGCGAACCCAAGGACGGCGGTTGGAAAGTCGTCGACGAGAAGGCGAAGAAGATTGTCTTTCCGGTCAACAAACGGCGTCTTATGGAATTCCAGCAGTACGTATCGACGACGACGGACTCCCAGCCGGTGAAGAAATGCGTCGGACTCGAGAAAATTCGCGGCGACGAGCCGTGCGCGTATCCTCTTTCGTGGGCGATCTTCTACTATCTGTATCGCAACAATCCCAAGGTTCTCGCTCAATATCTAATGGATTCCGCCTCCGTTCAGCCGCGCCTCTCGTATTCTTCGCGAGAACGCGTTTACGAGTTTGCGTATTACTTCGGCGACGATTGGGATGGAATGTTCCTTGAACTGCGCGCCTTTGCGGACGCGCTTGATCTCGAGATCAAAGGCGTCGACCCCGCCGAAGCGCAGAAGCAGACTCGCGCCAAATATAATCTGCCGGAACGCCCCGTGGTTTTCGGCATGAAGAACGTTAAAAAGTCCGGGACCGAAAAGAAGTCGGCGACCGACAGGAAATCGAACGGAGCCGCGAAGTCAAGCGGAGCCGCGAATGCGGACAAGGACGCCGCGAAGGCGCCGGAGGAGAAGAACGCTTTGCCGACGCCCGTCGAAAAGTCGAAGTCCGACCGAAAATCGACGCCGACCGAGAGAAAGAGTCCGGAAAAGAAATCCCCTGATCTTGACGATTGGCTCAAGGAATGGTCGAAAGATAAAAATTCGTAAATCATTAGTCGAGCGTATGATGAAGGAATTGATCTCAATCGACGGACGGGTCGGGCGTTTCGCTTTTCTCTCGCGGGTTCTTATCGCGACGGTCGCGCTGTTCGCGTTGACGTCCGTTCCTTGCGGTCTAGCGCAGGAACCGACGGCGAGGAGCGGTTGGGACGATCGTTTTCTCGAATCGCGTCGAGGGGAGCTTCTTGACGAGTTTGAATCGTTTCGGAGCCAGAACGGCTTTGAACGTCCGTTCAAAGTGAAAACGGCGGAGCGATTTCTCTTCGTGTACGACACGTCGGACGCGTACCTTCAGTGGCTTTCCGCATTGACGAACGAAGTCGCTAAGGCGTTCGATAAATTCTGCGCGCGTCTCGAACTGGAGACGGAGACGCCGTCGGAGCCGCTAACGGTCGTCGTCTTTGCGACCCGCGAGGAGTTCGAAGTCTACGCTTCAACTTTGCCCGGCGACCCTTTGGGACAGAATCAGGGGCGGACGAAGGGAATCGTCGCGGGATTCTACTCTCACGGTTCGAATCGCTCGGTGATCTACGACATAACAGACGTGGAAGCGGGTCGAGTCGCGAACGACGAGGGCGCCGCGCCGACGGACGGAGACTTCTCGTACCGCAAGCTTAAGGCGGAGGCAAAATCGATCAAGACAAGGGTCGCGTCCGGCGGCAACACGAGTACGATCGTTCATGAAATTTCCCACCAACTCGCCTTTAATCATGGCGTTTTCACGCCGCGACTCACTCCGCCCGACTGGGTCGTCGAGGGCATGGCGACGACGTTTGAACCGACGGACGACGAAGCGCCGTTAGGCTGGCGCTTTCGCAACGCGTTTCCCGTGAACGAATCGCGTCTCCGCGCTTTTGTCGCCGCCGCCAACGACGACGAGAACTTGACGCTTCTCGACGATATCGTCGCGTCCGATCGCTTTGAAGACGAACTGGACGGCGAGGGCTACGCCGCTTCTTGGGCGCTCTTTTATTATTGTTATCGCAAGAAACCTAAAGAACTTAAACGCTATATTGAAACGCTAAAAAAACGTCCGCCCAGAAAAGTCTATTCCGAAAGCGAGCGGATGGAAGAGTTTAAAAACTGCTTCGGCGATCCCGTCGTCCTCGGAAAGCAGTTTGTCCGGTATATTCGCGAACTGAACAACAACCGTCGAAAGAGGTCGCGCTGACTTTGAAGTTTTGCTTACCCTTTGAATTTTCATTTCTAGGGGGCCTTTTCTCAAACGCGGCGAATCGAAGACGTCTTTCGTTTTGACGGACCGTTTTTCTTGACGCTTGATCTGTCGAGGGACGGAAAAAATCACTCGTTTTCTCCCTGGGAGGGGCGTAATTTGCCGACGATTAAGGGGGAAAACTTTTTTCATATAAATTTTTTCTTCCGGTCCTTGACGTCCTTGAACTTTTGATAGAATATGGTACCTAAGGAAATGTTCGTGAATGAAAAAACTATGATTTTAAATATCGCGTTTTCCGCGTTCTACGCGGGGCGTTTTGACGTCGTCTCGTCGCCCTTCTTTGCGTCGGCTGAAATCACGGAGGCGTAAAGCTCCGGTTGGCAAAGAATTCTGGGGTTTGGCGAGTTCTGAGCGAGAGCTTTTTCGGAAGGTCTCGCGGCGTTCTATATTTAAACTTTGGGTTTTTCGTTTTCCTTTTCATTAATCATTAATTAATACGGGGTGACGACATGAGTATTTTCATTGATTTTGCGCGCGAGGCGCTCGATTCCCTTGGACGTCTCGTTCGCGAGCTGCCGGGAGCGCGTTTAACGCGGTTTGTTACCGAACCGATCCCGGGTTACGACGGCCTTTCGTTTTACGTTTTGGTCTCGGAGCGTTACGGGATCGTGAAAATCTTCGCGTATTCGCCGGATTGGCGAGCGGACGGGCCGGGGCCTTTTCAAGGAACCGTCGTTCCGAGCAAGTCTAAGGGCAAATGTCGCGTCGTGAAAGACCTTTTCGTCGGGTATCGCGCGCTGCGTCGTCCGACGACGGTCGGGGCGATCGTCACGGGACTTAACGACGCGGCGCGGGCGCTGCTCGGGGATCCGTCGGATTTAGCGGGAGTTCGTCGACGACCGAGCGTCGCGCGCCGAGGTTCGTCGGAGTCGCGCGACGAGGTCTCCGCCAGTAGCTACAGTTCTCTAGATAATTAGAAATTGTGTTGAAAACTGTGTGACGGAGGGTGAAACGGGTGGAAACTTTGAACGAAGGGGTTTCAAAAAAAAAATCAGAAAAAATCAATCAAAAGATTGCTTTTTTCTTGACAAAGTCCCTAGACGGTATACAATTTGACGCATCATTGGGGAGAGGTTGTGTTTGTTACGACGCCCCCTCCTTTTCATTGAAAACGTTGAAATATACGAAGCGTCGCGTTTGAACGACGAGTCTTTGCGGTTCGGGATTATTGCGAAGATCGTCGTAGCGACGCTTCGGGAATGTCTGCCTTACGTCCGGCGGATGCGTTCGGCCTTTGTGTTTGTCCGAACGCGGCGACCGCTTGCGACGCCTCCCACAAAGCCGTCTGCGGGTTTCCATGGAATTCGCGCTCGACCGGGGGCGACGTTTGCGCGAGGACGTAGGGCGGGGGGATTGAGGAAGGCTGGGAGAGATCGGCGCGTCGCGCTTTCGGGAGACCGAGCCGGAGGGGGAGCCGGCGTTGCGCCGCCGATTTGCGAGGGAGTAGAGAGATTCGCTTCTTCCAGCCTTCCTCTGATTCAACGGAAATCGCCAATAGGTTCGTCCGTTTTGAAGAGGGAATCTCGTTCATTTTGAAGAGGGAATCAACTTTGGCGTCGCCGGAACGGCGTCATGGATGACAATCGAGTCGCCTCGAACCGTCGACGTTCGCGTTCCGCGCGGACGTTTACGTCGGGCGTGTCGAATAGAGCGGAGCGTCATTTTCCTAGTTCGTTGATGGTGAGTGAGATGAAAATTGACAAGTCGCGCGTTCTCGAACAAATCTCCGAGATTCTTTCTCGAAGAACAGAAAGCGTCACGCTTTTCGAACAGGCGTCGCAGCTGTGTTTTAAGCGGCGTTCGGAACTGCTCGACACGACGATTCTCGGCAGAATCGAAGTCCTCGATCAAGGATTTCGGGTTTACGTCGAACCGGAGGATGAAATTGTCGTCGAGGACGACGAGCTTCTTCCGACGACGCTCGAGTTTATCGCGAGGGCGAATCGCGAGGCGCGAGGAGCCGGTCGACTCGTCTACAATATTGAGAGCCAGACGGTCTGCGCCCTTTCGTATTTGTGTTGCATCGACGAACCGAGCGATCAGACGATTATCGAAACCGTTGAAGAGTCGATCTTTCTCCTGGTTCGCTGTCTTGTCGCGATCTTTGGCGAAAGGGACGGCGGAAAGCGAAGACCTTCTCAGAAGAGATAACGATGAAAAGAGCGACGTCGCGCGACGCTTTTCGCCGCGCGACGTCGGAACCAGTCTTTAGAACAAGGAGCGTGCAAGTGACGGCTGACAATCTTTTTTGCGACTCTTTTCAATCGTTAGGGATGCGCGAGTTCGAGTCGTTTCTTAACGGCGCCGATTTTCGTCCGGTTTGCGATTACGCAAACGAGAGACTGGCCTTTGTTCAGCCCTTCGAATACGACGGTAGCAAATACGCGATCGTCGCGAAGGGAAAACCGATGAGCGACTACGTCGAACTAAGCTGCTTCCCGTTTTTCGAGGACGAGATTCGCCGCGACTTGTTCGACGAGGGCGCCGTGGAGGGCGAAGAACTGAATCCCGAGCTCGTTAAGCTGATCGCAATTCTTAACTGCGCGGCCGCGTACGGCTGTTTTTTCGGGAAGTTCTCAACCGATCCGAAACACGTTTGGCGTTATGATTTTGAACTTAAACTGAACGGTTCGCCGAGCGTGAATTTGATTCGATGGGCGATATGGCAGACGATCGTCGCGTTGGTTTTTAACAAGACCGAACTCGACGCCGTCGCGTTCTACGGCGCCGCTACGGACGTCGTGGAACAACGCGACTACGAGAATAATTCGGAGGAAGAACTCATACTTCTCGGAAACGCCGCGGTTAAGTTGGGCGATGGGGAGCTTTTCTACGAGCTGCTCGAACACGAAGCCAACATTTTCGGTATAGAATTGAAAGACGTTGAAACGGAGTTCGGATCCTATCTGAGGAACGACGAGTTCGAGTCTTCCTTCCGTAGAGAGACTCGCGACTACGAAGAATTCGAAATTCCGGAGGATGAAAGCGACGTCTCCGAGTCTCCCTTCAGCGGAGAGACTCGCGACTACGAAGAATTCGAAATTCCGGGGGATGAAAGCGACGCCCCCGTTCCGCCTAATCTCGTGGCTAGAATCCTCGGAGATATTCTCGTTTTCATGGAGTCCAAAGAGTCTGTTCTTTCAAGCGATGAATTCGCGTCGCGATTCGAAGACGATTCGGTTTTTGATTCGGACGGTTACGACGGGTTCTTAGCTGAAGGAGACGGCGAATCGAGCGGTTACGACGGTTTCTTAGCAGAGGGGGACGGGGACGAGGACGGCTACGACGGATTCCTCTATCCTAGCGACGACGAAGACGACGATGACGACGAAGTTTGTTTTATCGTAGAAGACGAAGAAGAAGACGACGAGATTTGCTTTGTTATTGACGCCGACGAAGACGATGATGATGAAAAACGGGAAGAAGAGACGGGGGATATTTTGGTACTCGATGGCGACGATGAGGACGGGGAGACCTTTAGGATTGACGACGGCGTCGAGAAAGAGGACGATTGGGACGAAATTTTCGGAGAAGAGGACGTCCGTGCTCTTGACGACTATCATCCGGACGAAGACTATGTTGATGAAGAAGATGTAAGTGAAGAAAAGAAAGATATTTGTGATATTTTTGCAGACAAAGGGAACGATGGAGACGGGGAAACCTTTTTTATAAAGATTGATATCGCAAAGAAGGACGAGGAGAAGACAACGTCGAAGTTTGCAAAAGAATTGGCTGAGTTTTTGAAGAAACATTTTTCCTTCTTATCCTATTGGAGCAAATACGGGCTCGACGAGCGTGTTCCGTGGGACGGAGAGCGAGAGGGAGGGGCGTCGGACGGAGTCGAAGAGGTAGACGGGAACGAAGAGGGGCGTCGCGAAGAAGGTAACGAACGGCGCGTCGGGAACGAACGCGCGAATGAAGAAATAGACGGAAGAAAAGGAGATGAAAATGAAACCGAAGAAGACGAATAAAGTCAATACGGCGACTAACGTCGCGGGAATCGATCTGTTTTTTGATTACGAGTTGGCGCTGCGCCGCTTGTTACTTTCAATTGGCGGCAGACCGCGCGATTTCGGGCGGTTTGCGCTGGCGATCGCCGAGAACGCGACGCGGCTGCCCGACGCCGACGAGACCGCGGACGACGAGGCGCCGATCGTTCTTACGATCCTGCGAAAGATTTACAATCTGAAAGCGCTTTACGCGTCGATCAAAGGCGATTCCGAAGGGTTCTGGGACTTCTTCGCGAAGCTCGCGGAGATCACCCGCGTCGACGTTGGGGATTGACTTAGAGCTTGAAAGGGCGACAATATCTGGGGAAGGGCGCGGGCGAAGAATCCCGCGCGTTGGCGCCGCGCGGCGCCATTTTGTTTATACCCCAGAGGAGCGCGCCCAATGACTTCAGCCGCCCAACGCCGCAAGGCCGCGAAAGAGTTCGCCGATTTCTGGAAAGAGCAAAAGGGCTACGAAAAAGGGGAGACCCAGCTCTTTTGGAACAAGCTCCTTCGCGACGTCTTCGACGTCGCCGAACCGGGGGACCTGATTCGCTATGAAGAGCCGATCAAGGTCGATAAATCGGGCGCCGACGGCGTCCAGACGAACTTCATCGACGCGCTCATCCCGAAGACGAAGGTTCTCGTCGAACAGAAGAGCGTCGACGTCGATCTGCGCAAGCCCGCGAAGCAGTCGGACGGGACGTTTCTCACCCCGTACCAACAGGCGCGAAAGTACGCCGACAATCTCCCGAACTCCGATCGCCCCGTCTGGATCGTCGTCTGTAATTTCCAAGAGTTTCTTGTCTACAATCTCGAGC
>CAMZHY010000020.1 GCA_947307005.1 uncultured Planctomycetaceae bacterium | reverse complement strand
CGAACGGTGAACGCAATCTCGTCCTTGAATGTTGATTTAGGCTTGACGACAATATTGCGAACTAAAACGTTTGGCGACGCAACTTCAACGGCAGGCGAGATGGATTCGTCATACAAAAAGAACGAGTCTATGGAGGAAATGCGAATTTTAATTGAAACGGCTGCTTCGCCCCTATTCTCGATAATTAAAGGCGCATGATAGCGTTCTCCCTCGATCGTTATAGGATCGAGGGGGGAGATTTCAAATGTCAGCGCTCCTCTGCTTTCGCGATAGCAGGTATACGCCCATGAAGGAGAAACGTGAAAAGGCGTCAACGTTATGAAAATCAAAAGTAAGACAGCAGGACGTTTTATTGAGACGATATGCGATTTATTCGTCATTTTCCACCTTTCTATTTCTGATTTATCCACATTCTCTAAAACGACACAAAAGACGCTCTGACCACGATTGTAGAAGAAAATGACGTCGCTCGCAAGCAACAGAGAGATTTCGTTAAAATGAATCTTCTCGCTGATAAAGGGGGAATCAAAAGAGGCCGTTCCCTACGAAAAGAAACGACCTCTTTTAATCACAAAACACGTCTAGCAAATCTGAATGCTATCGCCTCAGTCCCACTTGAGGACTGCGCCTTTATCCGCGCTCGTGGCAAGTTTGGCGTATTTGGCAAGATAACCAGACTTATAACGAGGTTCGGGGGCTTTAAAACTCTTTGCGCGACGTTTGAGCTCGGAATCTGACAAACGAACAGAAATCGACTCGTTTGGAATATCAATATCGATAATATCGCCGTCTTTAAGAAGACCGATAGGACCGCCTTCAGCAGCCTCGGGACTTACGTGTCCGATACAAGCGCCCGCAGTGCCGCCGGAAAAACGACCATCCGTCACCAGCGCTACGGAGTCGTCAAGATGAACGCCCTTAATCGCCGCAGTTGGAGCCAACATTTCCTGCATCCCTGGGCCTCCCTTTGGTCCTTCGTAACGAACAATCACAACGTCGCCCGATTTAACCTTGCCGTCGACAATCCCTTGATACGCCTCGGGTTCCGAGTTAAAGATTACAGCAGGACCCGAATGCTTCATCATCTGAGGTAGAACGCCTGCGGTTTTGACGACCGCGCCATTCGGCGCGAGGTTGCCGAAGAGAATTGTCAGCCCTCCAGATTTACGATACGCGTTTCTGCACGGACGAATACAGTCTTTTGGGTCAAAGGAAAGCTTCATTTCCTTGACGCTCTTACTGCGTCGTCTGACACTCATTGCAGGAACGTTGCGCCGTCCACTCGGTTGAGCGGCGTAAATCTCCAACGCCTCTTCTGTTACCTTCGTTCCCCGGAGGTCATAGTCGTCAATGTTTTGACCGATCGTCTTGCCCGTAACAGTGGGAGCGGCATATGTGAACTCAGGGATGCGAGAACGTCGCAATTCTCCAAGAATAGTATGGATTCCCCCTGCGTTATGAACGTCCTCAACATGGTAGTCGCAACTCGGAGAAACTTTACAAATATGCGGCGTTGTCTCGCTTAGTTCGTTGAAACGTTCGAGAGAGTAAGAAAGGTTGGCCTCATTGGCAATTGCAAGAAGATGAAGAATCGTATTAGAACTCCCTCCCATTGCCATATCGAGAATCATCGCGTTGTCAATTGATTCCTTAGTGATAATCTCACGGGGCAAAATCGGGAAATCAAGGTCGATTTTTTGTTCTACGGTCGAACGTTTTCCATCGACATAAGAAATCTTGCGGACGATAGAAGCTTCTTTTTTAGTCAATTCGCCTGAAGCAACTTTTTCTCGCAATTCCAGCGTATTGACCATCTCGACAATACGTTTAGCAGCGTGACGATAAAGCCGACGACGCTCTGCGCTCGTCGCGAGAAGAGTGCCGTTTGTCGGAAACGCTATTCCGAGGACTTCGCATAGACAGTTCATACTGTTAGCGGTGAACATCCCAGAACAGGAACCGCAAGTCGGACAACTACGTTGTTCAACGTCAAGGAGTTCGGCCTCAGTAACAAGACCATTCTGCTCGCCGGCGGCAGCGGCAAAGATCGATATCAAATCGAGCGGTTTTTGATCTTCTGTTCGACCGGCTTCCATGGGACCGCCGCTGGCAAAAATCGTCGGAATGTTGCAACGAACGGTCGCCATAAGCATGCCGGGAACAATTTTATCGCAGTTTGGAATACAAATCATCCCGTCAAACTTATGGGCATTAACCATCGTTTCAACGGCGTCGGCGATGATTTCACGACTGGCAAGGGAATATTTCATGCCGTCGTGTCCCATCGCCACGCCGTCACACACGCCAATTGTGTTGAAAATGAATGGAACGCCGCCGGCGTCTCGAACAGCCTTAGCGACAAATTCCGCGACAGTCTGAAGATGAACGTGCCCTGGAATAATGTCGACATGACTACTGCATATCGCAATAAAAGGGCGCTTAAAATCTTTTTCAGACACTCCACAAGCGCGGAGAAGCCCACGATGAGGCGCGCGACTAGCGCCTTGTTTAACAGCATCGGAACGCATTAGAAATCCTTCTACAATACAATGTTTAATGAAAACTCGTCTTTAAACAAGCCGCCGTTGATCACGTTAGAGTCGCCCCTCTTGCAATAGGAACTCGACCCCGTCCACTATTATAGAATCCCTTCTATCGACGTCGAGCCTATAACTCTCAAGGGTTTAGAAATTCCTAGCTTGACTCATTCGAGAAAGGAAGCGTCGTCTGACGTCGGCTTCCTTTTCATATTCTTACCAATCAATGCATAAATCGCTATTGTCTCCCTTTTTCGAATGTTGTTCAGCGTGTTTCTCATCTTTTTCACGGTTACTATCTTCAGAAGAAGTAGATAGCGGCAATGCTTCAGGATAATCTTCGCAGTAGAAGGGGATAATCATAATTTTTCTTTGAAGAGTCGATGGGGTGACGTTTATTTTTACCAGTTAGAGCTTTCAATGGAAAAACTCTCGCTCATGTCCGGAAATCCTGCGACGACGTTTGTACAATTGTCGTCTCAAGCCCTAAATCGCTACATTGATTTTGGCGTCTTTTGCAATATATGCGGTTTATCCGGGAAAAACAAGCTTAAACGCAAAAATCACTTGAAACGATTAAGGCAAGTTGGTACAATGCAGGCGGTCGGGGTGTTGAACCTTTGGATTGTCAACAAAAGGGTTGTTCTGACGCCCAGTCGTAATCTCCAACAAGGCCCACTTCGATGGAGCTCTGTTGAAAAGACGTTATTTTGACTAAGAGGATAATATGACAATTCGTGTCGTTTGCAAGAGTTGTGGTAGCAAACTTGACGCAAAGGATGAGCTTAAAGGTCAAACTCGTCGTTGCCCCAAATGTGGCGCGTCTGTTCTTATTGAACCTGCTGAGTCGTCGTCTCTCATTTCTAGTCCAGACGCTCTGAATAACGACGGAAACGTCGGACTGAAACAGCTCCGGATGAAGCAAGATAATTTGTACCTCATTCTCGGAAGCGACAAGGAAATTGCTTTTTGGAAGGCAAACGAAGGTTGGTTTTTAAGCGTGGGCAACGGTTTTCAATCGATAAAGCGAGTCCCTGATAGTATTCCAGACATTGGGAATTACGTTTTGGTCGAGGGCTATGTCAAACTTACCGATGCAGGACGTCGTTTGATGGGGCTTCGGTTTAGAGCGCTCCATGGCAGGGGCGTTCTGGCTTCTCTTCTCCGTAGCGAAACGGAAATTCTTGAGAAAGCTGCCGAAGGGACAGCATTAACCCAGGCGCAGAAGCGTTTTGTCCTTCAGCATATCCGTCAACATTACTTCTTTGAATTCACGGAAGACGCGCCGGAAATCATAGAATATCTAACAGGGTTTGATGCTCACGCGCACGAAGTCGGCAAGTTCGTTGACGATTGACAACCTATTGCCCCAACTCGATTGAAGAAGTAAAAGAGTGGGGCGCGCTCTTTGTCCACATCTTCGTTCGGTTCTATTGAGATATCATGAAACTATTGATTTCGGCATTTTTTTGCATACTCGAGTTCGTCGCAGTCATTACAGCTTTTCCCGTCGTTGCTCAAGTTTCTTCTGCATCGTCAGTCGACTCTGTCAGATTCCTCACAGACGGCGTCAATTCACTTCCAGTGCGAGGATTGCCCGGTCCCATAGTTCCATTCGGGGACAATGCCTTCCCTGTTATTCTTGCGGGCTATGGCGATTCAACTCTTGCGCCCGTCGTTTCAGCGTCCTTTGTTGATAAGGGACGAGTTTTAGCTTTCGGACATACTGATTATTGCGACGTCCAAGCTATTAGCGCGACAGAATCGTCGCAAAGATTCTTTTCAAACGCAATTCTCTGGACGGCGGGCAAAGAGAACGCCAATCCGAAAGAGATCCGCGTGGCCGTCTGGAATTCTCGCGCAACTGCGGACTATCTAAAAGAGGTCGGTTTTGACGCCTTTGTAGCCAATAGTCTAGAAAAAGAGTTTGACGTGCTTGTTGCCGGCTCAACAGCCTTCAACGACGCCCAATACGACGTTCTTTTTGACAAGATTAAACATGGAGCTGGGTTCATAACCTGCGGATTAGGGTGGGGGTGGAGCCAACTTAATCCTGGCAAAGATTTGGTTCTAGAACATCCCGGTAATAAAAACTTTGCCAAGAATGACGTCGATTTAGCGTGGGCTGACGGTTCTGTATCGCAAACGGATCAATCGGGGTTCGCCGTCAACGCAGATGAACTTTTGACAGCCCGATTCGCCTCTGGCGTCGACGCGCTGAATTTCATTCAAGACCTAACGGACAATTCGGATCTTCTTCAATCAAAACTTAATCAAACGGAAAAGGAAGACCTTCGTCAGATATCCGCAACTTTTGCACTGATACTCCCATACCTACCTTTAGACCGGACTGCCATTGTCGAGAAACTTGTAGGAAGTTTTTCCGACGACATTATTCCTACTGCTAAAAATCCGATTCAAGATACGGACTTAATCAAGCGACTTGTAGTGTCCATTCAGACGGAACGTTACCTTCGTGGACAAGTCGTCGGTACAACCAAACCAGAAAACGTTCCCGCGTTACCTGCCTCGTTGAATTTTCCCGGAGGCGTTCCCAAAGACGCTCCGCGAAATAGTGAAGTTCCTATTCCAGTAAAAACGGCGGTTCCCGACTGGGCGTCGACAGGTCTTTATGCCGCGCCTGGAGAACTCATTACGGTTAAGGTTGGATCGGACGTCCTTTCTAAAACGCCTAGTCCTTTCAAAGTTCGCATTGGAGCGCACTCAGACAGCATTAAACACCTTCAGAATTGGGTTCGATATCCAGAGATTTCAATCGAGACGATTATTCAAGATTCGGAAACAAGAATCGTTAATCCATTTGGAGGATTGATTTATATTGTCGTACCAAACAACATCGGAAATTTGGGACTGGGAACTGTTGAGTTCAAAATTTCCGGCGCTGTTTCAGCCCCTTATTTCATTCGCGATACGACAAGCCTCGACGACTGGAAGACCATTCGAAACAACCCTGCGCCGTGGGCTGAGTTACAAGGTCGAAATGTTGTTGTAACCGTTCCATCGACTGTCATTCGCGAATTAGAAAACCCGCAATATCTCATGGAAACATGGGATGAAATCTTAGCCCTTGAAGCTGAATTTGCAAGCGGCCCTTACGTTCGCGAACGACCGGAGCGCATTACTTGTGATCGTGAAATCTCCGCCGGTTATATGCATAGCGGCTATCCAGTCATGACACACATGGACGTTGAAAAAGACTTGGTTAACGCAGACCGACTTCGCTCCGAAGGAAACTGGGGATTTTATCATGAGTTTGGTCATAACCACCAGTCTCCGTATTGGACTTTTGAGGGAACAACCGAAGTTACCGTCAATTACTTTACTCTATACATCATGGAGAAATTCAACGGAAAACAAGCTGAAGCGGCCAAAAGCGATCTTACAAGGGAATCTCAAGAAAGAATGATGCGCGCCTACTTTGAGAATGGCGCGAAATTTAGCGATTGGAAAGATAATCCCTTTCTTGCTCTAATTATGACCATTCAAATGAGGGAAAAATTTGGCTGGGAGCCGTTTTTACGCTCAATCAACGAATATAAAAAAGCTCCGCTTGACGAACTCCCTAAGAACGATCAAGAAAAACGAGATCAGTGGATGGTCAGGCTTTCCCGCAATTCAGGTTTTAACCTTGGACCATTTTTTACAACTTGGGGAATTCCGATTTCACAGGAAGCGTTAGATTCTGTTGACGAGCTTCCAGAATGGATTCCTGAATTTCTCATCAAGCCTTGAAACAAAATTCCCATTATTTTTCTTTGAATTCTTGTCGGTTCAAAATAACGTTTCAGATTCAACAGTCTGAAACGTTATTTTGCTTTTAGGTTGTTGCTCGAAATCTCATCTCAAAGATACAACATACGGAGTCTGAAGTGTGACTTAAGGACAAGCGAGCGTACAAGTGAAAATAAAACCGCAATTGCAACAACGTCCGATAATGTTTATTATGTTCGGTTGGCTACGACTCACAAAGAACATTCTATACGCCGCTCCCTTAATCGTCAATATACAACGGTTTAAATCTGTCAAATTTTCCTCGCCTGTTCGCGCGCTTTCGCCGCTTTTTTGAATCTTGAAAAGCGACAAAACGCCTCGGGTCCCTGTTTTCCCGACTCAAATTTGACGCTTGGGGGCGCCGAAATTTAGGTAAAATAAAAAATTTTTTGCCGGAACAAAACGCCTCAGCCCTCCCCCTCCTCCTCCTCGTCTATCATCAAATCTCGGCGCGCTTGCACTATCTCCGAATAGTCGAATTCCGCCTTCAGACTCGTTAGCGGCTCGCGCTGGATTTTATTCGTTTTCCATTGCTTCACATAATCGTCGTATAACTGCGGTAAAACGCGAAAATAGGAATCCGTCAAATAACGGATCACACTCGGCAAATTCGCGTAAAAGTCGACGACCGTATTGATTCGATATTCGTTCAACCATTCACGCCGCAATTCAAATTCTATGCGCGTCAGATGTTCGCGAACGCCCATCACAGCGTAAAGGTCGTTCAACTTTTCAAGAGCGTCGGGAGCCTTGAAGCATTCTTTGATTTTATCGTATAGCCGAACCGTTATTGTATCGCCGCAACCGCCGCAGAACGTTTCATACTCCGTTTGCGTCTCTTCACCCGTATCCATTCATGTTATCGTTCCACGATACTCGCTCCACTTTGGCGACAAGAAGATGTTTTAAGAATTGGAAAAGACACTAGACTTGCACTCCGTCAAAACGAAAAGAGGAATCCTTCCTAGCTAGCTCGATTGCACGAATTTCATTCCACCATATCGTGTTTACAACAAACATGGAATTTGTAACGTCAAGGCTTGACGTATTCTTTAATGGTCGTCCAACATAGAATCAGAAAGGAGGAATACCCTTTGTATAAACAGCAATTACTGTCGGACAAAAATGCTTCAAGTCATCATAAAACTAATATTTAGGAATACAATCCCAAAGGAGAGATTCAACGATGTTGTATCCACTGGTCACTACCCAATGCTACAAAACCTCACATGTTTCTCAACGTCGTTCGTGGACATATGTGTTTCGTGAAAAAAACGTCAAACGATCTATAATATGAGTTTAAAGTAATACAGTCAAAAAAAGACAATTCCCTTTAAAGTCGGATTATATTTGTTTTTTGAAAAGCGATCGATAGAGAGTCAACGCAATGGGAACAAAAACTAGAGGTCCACAAACTGCGAGGTCAGGAACGCCAATAGCCTCGCCGGTAAGTTGAAAAAAAACCGAACACAAGCAGTATGGAATCGCGGCAATCGACGATATAAGTTGATTGTACCGAGACTTTTTCCCCATTGGCATGTTTAAATAAACGGAAATTCCGATAAAGAACGGTATTAGATCTGTAAAAAAACGCCCCGCTCTAGTATGGACGCTAATAATTAACTTAACAACCTTACTTTTAAAGGTGGGATCGCCGATAGCGGCGTTTAATTCACTGAATTTTCCATAAACAAACCAATTGTCTTCAGCAACAAGAATCGTTGGGGTCAAATGTGTCGCAACAAATAATTGGTCTTCTTCAAGCCAATCATTGTCTTTCGGGGAATAAAATACAATTCGACCATTATCAGGATTTTTTAGAGAAGAATTCTTCAAAAACTCAACAGGCGAAGTCACAGCGTCAAATAGCCATCCCTCAGGATGGTTGTTATCGGCAGGCAAATAGGAAGCGGAAGTAGCGGTAAAACGAGAACCAAAGCGATTATAATCAGTTCCAACCTCGATTCGCGGTTTAACAAGTTTTTTTTGTGAAAAAAGTATTTTCTCACCGTCGAGTAAGAAATGACCTGAATCGTCTACTGCTCGATGAACTTCCATTTCATCTGAACGAGCAATATAACTCTTACGCGAAAGCGATAAGGAATTTACTCTACTCGGATTTCTCTAAACGCAGTTAGCGCAAAAGAAATAACGATAGCGCCCATAACAAGCGGCGCTATTATCCTAGCAGAAGACGCGCCCATCGTTTTGAGTGCGATCAATTCCCTAGAAGACGCGTTGTCAAGCGAATAGAGAACATTCGAAGCGGCAAGAAATATAAAAAAAGAAAATAATGATCCAAGCAGACGGTTAAAATAAAGCACGTAATAATCCAGATAAACTAATCTATCTTCAACGAAAAGTTTGAAATCGTTGATTTTATGCATTTCCTCTATTTTATTTGCAACATTATCGATTAGGAAAAAAATAATAAACAGCACCACGTATATGACCAAAAAGGTGACAATCATCTTTTTGAAGAGATACCTGTCGAAAATCTTAATCATCATTTCTTCCCCGTATACAAACCGTCTCTAAATATTTATTTGACACTCACAAGTTCCGTTATTTTCCGCGTTGCGTCCGACGACGCGCGTCTGGCGATTTTAGGTTGAACAGTCCGAAAATATCATCTTGACTCAATCCAATGGAATATCCGAATCCCTTAGCGTCAGAAAGAATCGCCTCAGAAAGCATTCGTTTTTCGGATAGGATACGATCTATTTTTTCTTCAATCGTATTGACAGAAACGTAACGCGTCACTGTTACAGGTTTTGACGCGCCTATACGATGAGCGCGGTTAATGGCCTGATCCTCGACCGCTGGATTCCACCAACGATCAAAAAGGAACACGTACTCGGCAAACTGCAGATTAAGACCGACGCTACCGGCTCCGTAACTCATCAATATTACGTGACAATTGGGATCGTCTCTAAAGCGTTCAATAGCCTTATCGCGATCTTTAGGACTTGTCTTGCCATGGTACTCGATTGGATGAAAACGTTGCAGTCGATCGCTAAGAATGCGTATCGTCTGCACCCACTGACTAAATACGATTGCTTTACGATTGCTGTCGGCAATTTCTTCCATATCCGCCATTAATTGGTCAAACTTTGCGCTCTGCCCCGTTGCCGGATCAAAGTTACATATTTGTTTCAATCTCAATATGAGTTCAAACGCATGTTGAAGCGTCACGGAATCACCCATTTGATTTAGTCGAATTTCCCCTTCCTCTTGGGCAAGACGATAGGTTTCATACTGATCGGCAGTAAGCTCGATGTGGGCGTCTCGAATGAGTTTCGGAGGCAGATCTTTAAGAGTTTGCTCCTTTGTTCGACGTAGAATATGCTCCCCAACAAGTTTACTGATCTCAGAAGGCTTAAGACCAGACTCTAAATATCCAGGAGAAAGAAACTCAAAAATACCAACAAGGTCTTCAGCAGAGTTTTCCACGGGCGTGCCCGTCAACGCCCAGTTCCTTCGACGAGGAAGCGCTTGGGCAGCTTCGGAAGTAACATTGGATTTATTCTTGATGCGTTGCGATTCGTCAAGCACAACCAAATCATAAACGACTTTGGCGCCTGTTGGCGGGTCGAAGAATTCGCGATCGCGACTTAGAAGTTCATAATTGGCGATGCGTAGAGGCGTATTTTTAAGTTCCCAAAGCCACTTTCGACGTTCGCTTTTACCTTCTATCATCTGAATCGGAATCTCAGGAGCCCAAAGTTCGAACTCGCGTCTCCAGTTCGTCATAAGAGGTTTGGGACACACTAGCAGCACCCGCCGACACTCTCCGCTACAGAAAAGGAGACGTATCGCCGTAATTGCCTGCATTGTCTTGCCCAATCCCATCTCATCTGCAAGAATCGCGTATTGTGCGCTGTATAGAAATGCAATTCCTTGCTTTTGGTAATTAAACGGCTCAAAAGGCGTTTCGAGATAACGACGTCCCAGCCATGTTTCAATAGGAGGCTGGAGGATATACCCTAGTCGATCCTCTATCTTAACAACGTCGTTAGGAACACGAATTCGGGTAGGACATACGGGCGAATTAAAGTAGTCTTCGTCAATTCCATTTTCGACGCTATCAGTAGTTTCGCATGTTGAAGAATCTGCTTTTGCATTATCTAAAGCTAATAGACGATCCCTTGTTCCATCCCCTTTATTCCCTAAAAAGAAATCCTCTTGAGGAAAGAAATAGAAGCTCTTAATTGTCGACGCGTCTTTTAATCGGCGATCAATAGGCAATGAAAAGATTCTGGGAATGTTTTGGCGAGAAGACGGACGCAAAGAGTGGGTTTCGATAACAAGACGTTTTCCGTGTTCATCAAGCAACACTCTGGGGCATAGCACGCTCAACGTTCTCGGAACAGTCGTTTGACGATTCCACGAGTGAACTACAATTGAAAATGGGTTACCGTTCATTGCGCGACGAACGTTATTTATCGATTTATCCTCGTTCAAGTTATCGCTCCGCAGTGCAACAATGGAATTTGCGCCAAACAATATTAGTTTGATTTCTGCGCTTCTTCCACTGCTAAACGAATGCGCTCAAACGGTTCGACGCTGTCGATTGATTTAAAAAAAGGCGTTATTCTCGAAACGCACCCGTCGAAAGATATCTTCCCTAGCGATTCATTCGAAAATTGAGTGGGAAGCGCTAAACGATTTTTACCGCAAATCGTTTCCCGCCATTGCGTATAATCAACTCCAGGCACGAAAGGAAGAACATCGAGCGATTCGCAGAAAAAAAGCCCGTCCTCCCCCCCGCGATCACGACCGTATTGGGTCCCTCCCCCAGAATCAGAAGAATGCGCAGGTTCAGCAACTATGTTGCACTCGTCGCCGCTCGACAAAAGTTCCTTAGCAATCGGTTGCTTGGAAATGTTCTCTTCTTTTGAACTAAGATCTGGAACATGGCGTAATACAATTCCTAGTGGAACGTTAAGCAACGTATTTGCAGAAAGCATATTGGGATCGTTTGTCAGAACAGCGGCAAGTTCTAATTTTGCGCGTCCAACAAGAGCCGGCGCAATCTGCTCGCCATATACGAAGCTCTTAAGCGTTTCGCCGTAAAGAATCTCTTGCGCCCTGTTTGGACGCACTGGAGAAGTGCAATGGAATTCGGCGGGCCTACCCGCCATATTCAAAACAAGAAACCCCCCGATAACTCCATGATGCAAATCCCCCAACGCTGTCAGAAATCCCAAATGAACCGCTTTATTCTTTTCATCCGTACGCACTGTATCGCCATCATTACTCAATTAGCGAGGTCACTCAGAAACGAGGCTCCAATCAAAAATCGGCCCGTCGACAACACCAAAACGCAGGGGATTGTAAAAATAAAACCAATCTCATTCAAGAGGAAATGACAGAGAAATCTCAGGAAATCATGCGTTACGGCGACCGTCTGAACTTGGATGGATCATGCCATTAACGATGTTAAAATACCGGGGGTTCTGCGCTTGTCCAGTAAGTTCGTAAAGGAAACGACTTGGAATTGTCGGCTTCAACTTACCCCGCGAGAGTCTGCTAAGCGCTAGAGATAACGTTAGTCGGTATTGAGCTCGCGTCACCCCAACGTAGCATAATCGCCGTTCTTCTTCAACTGATTCTTCAGTGACGTCTTCCAAGGAGCGTCTGTGGGGAAGAATCCCCTCCTCCATTCCAACCATATAGACCTCCTTAAATTCAAGGCCCTTGGCCGCGTGATAGGTAGAGAGGACAACGGCGTTCGCTTTCGACTTCTTGTCTTCTTGCGATGAAAAATCTGGACCTCCAAGCGATGCGTCGTCTAAAAATTCAGCCAAGGTTCCTCCGGGATGTTCTTTCAGAAAAATGGCGATTGCGGTTAAAACTTCGCCAACAGAATCACTACGATCTTTACGTTCAGATTCGTCCGGATAAAGGCGTTCAAGCTCGTCTTTGTAACGAACCTGTTCGAGAAATTCGTCGACGGATTGCGTCGAAAAATTTCGATGTATTTTGCGCGATTGATTCTGAATAAGCCTAACAAAGGAAGTAGCCGCCTCCGCCGCCTTGGCGTCTAAATTTGAATAAACGGGGGATTCGGACTTTAGCGCATTCCAAAGCGACGTCTTATTCGATAAAGCAAACTCACGAAACTTTCCAAGCGTCGTCGAACCGAGTCCTCGAGGAGGCGTATTAATGACACGCAGTAACGCAACGTCGTCGTTGGGATAAACAAGAGTCTTGAGATAGGAAATGACGTCTTTCACCTCTTTTCGATCAAAAAAGGACTGACCGCCAAAAACAGAATAGGGAATGTTTGAGGAACGAAGTTCCATCTCAAATGCACGCGGTTGCTCGTTCGTTCTAAAGAGAATTGCAAAATCTTGAGGCTGACGCTTTGTCTCGGCAAGACGCTGCTTAATCGATGAAACCACTCGTTGCGCTTCAACTTCCCCGTCTTTACATTGCAAAATTCGCGGAGGCTCGCCCTGAACAATCGAACGTAGACGCTTGGCATGACGAAATGCGTTAAAGTCAATAAGACGATTGGCCCAACTGAGAATTTGTTGCGTCGAACGATAGTTTTCTTCAAGTCTTACGGTCTTCGCTTCCGGCCAATCTTTCTTGAAATTGAGAATATGGCGAACTTCCGCGCCCCGCCACCCGTAGATTGCCTGATCGTCGTCGCCAACAACGCAAAGATTCCGATGCGGCGCGGCAAGACCGCTAATAATACGGTACTGACTCAGATTCGTATCCTGATACTCGTCAATAAGAATATGATCAAAACGGCTGGATTCCCTCTCCAAGACGTCTGGAAAATCAGAGAAAATATCCTCGGTCAAAAGAAGAATGTCGTCAAAATCCACTGCGCCAAGATCATTGAGTTTTCGTTGATAGAGCGCGTAGCACCGAGCTGCAAGGTAGTCTTTGGAAGACTGAATCATTTCCATCGCCGCCGGAGGACGCACGCCGGAGGATTTCCATGCGCTAATTTGTTTCAGAAAATCTCCCGGACGCAAAGCTCCTGAAGAAATTTTGACAGTACGCAAAACTTCTCGAGCGACAGATTCCTGGTCTCCGCGATCATAAATCGAAAACTGATTAGGATAACCAATTAAATGTATATTACGTCGTAAAATACGAACACACAAAGAATGAAAATTCGAGATTTCGGGTCGTTTGAAATCACTACGTCTCGGTAGGAGCGCAGCCACGCGTTCCTGCATTTCTCTTTCCGCTTTGTTCGTAAAAGTCACGGCGAGAATACGTTCCGGCGCGATTCCACTCCTGATCAGCCGAGCAATGCGATAAGTAACAACGCGCGTCTTACCTGTGCCTGCTCCTGCTAAAACGAGCAACGGTCCCTTCAGTGTTTCAACGGCTTCTTTTTGCGCTTCATTGAGCGACATCTTTCCTTAAATCCCCTCAAAAACAGCCAACTCAATGAATTCCGTTGCTCTCTGCGTTGAGTTCAGCCCTAGTCTCCCTCAATATTTTACACGTTAAAAGATCAACCGTCATTCCCTCTGCTTGGGCGAGATAGTTTAGCGTGACGCGATTGCGAAGCGCAGGCAGGGCGGCGCGTTCCACATCGTCAAAAGTCGCCGCAGGTCGTCCGTCGAGGGCGGCAAACGACTTAGCACCTAGAAGAATTGCTTGAGTTCCTCGTGGACCAGCGCCCCATTCAACATACTGCTGGGTCAATTCCGTCGATATTTTCATCTGCGGACGCGTCTTACGAACAATAGTCGTCGCGTATTCTGCAACCTGTTGCGGCATGATTATGCGACGAACAAGCCCCTGGAATCTCAAAACGTCGTCCCGGGAAACAGTCTGAGAGTCAGGAAGCGTTGATTCTCGCGTCGTTGCAAGAGCCATCGCAACTTCATCGGACGCTTTAGGGTAGTCGATTGTCAAACTAAAAAGAAAACGATCAAGTTGCGCCTCTGGAAGTGGATACGCCCCCTCATGTTCAATTGGGTTCTGCGTTGCTAGGACAAAAAATGGAGGTTCGAGCTCATACCTTTTACCCGATATCGTCGCCTGGCCTTCTTGCATCGCTTCTAACAATGCCGCTTGTGTTTTGGGAGGAGTCCTATTGATTTCGTCCGCAAGAACAACATTAGCAAAAATGGGACCGGGTAAAAAATCAAAGACGCGACCGCCGTGAAGCGATTCCGTTAAAATACTGGATCCCAAAATATCGCTTGGGGTTAAGTCAGGTGTAAACTGAATTCTACTGAATTTCAGAGCCAGAGCGCCTGCAATTAATCGAACAATACGCGTTTTACCAAGGCCTGGAACGCCTGTTAAAAGGACGTGTCCACCTGCAAAAATCGCGGCAAGAATCTCTTCCAACAATTTCTCTTGCCCGAAAATATTCTTGGAAAGTCTCTGCAAAAATGCGCTCTTAAAATCGCCAAACTGCTCAAGAAGTTCGACGTCTGCCTCGCTAAAATCAGAGACGGGAGGCAAGCTCTGATTGATTTGCATTGATCCGACCTCGAAGTCCTGACGCCGCCCCAAGCGGCATACTATTAAAACTCTTTGACGTCAAAAAAACGGTGAAAAACACTCCGTGATTTTAACGAGAATGACCGAAAGCACAACTAACAAGAAAGAACGAACGCAACGAAACAATCTGAGCGCAGGTTACTTTTTGGACTGTCCGTTGCTAGATTTACTATTGCGCTCACGAATTATTTCCTCTTGAAGCGCAGTCGGAACACGCTTGTACTTCATGAACTCTATCGAAAAAACGCCCTGGCCTTGAGTCAAGCTGCGCAAAACGGAGGAATACCCAAAGGTTTCAGCAAGAGGAACTTCACCAAGAATACGACAAAACGCGCCGTTCGTTTCGGTCTGAGCGACAAGACCACGCCTGCTTGCCAGGTCGCCAACCACGCCGCCTTGAAAATTTTCAGGACATTCGATTTCGATACGCATTATAGGCTCAAGGAGCGCAGGCTTCGTCCTCTGAAAGTTTTCTCTTAGAGCGGTTTGGGCGCAAATACGAAACGCCAAATCACTAGAGTCAACCGCATGATACGATCCATCGTTGATGAGAATCTTCAAATTGACAACAGGATACCCAGCGACAGGCCCCTTCTCAAGGGACGAACGGAACCCCTTCTCTATTGCGGGTATAAAGTTCGACGGAATAGCTCCTCCCGTAATTCGTTCCTCGAAAACAAAAGTCTCCTTTGTCTCTTCGTCTTCGGGAATCGGCGACATCACGCCACAGATATGAGCAAACTGTCCTGAGCCCCCAGATTGTTTCTTGTGCTTCGTCTCAAAGTTAATCGTAAGCGTAGGGGCCTCACGGTAATTGACTTTCGGCGCGGAGGTTTCGACGTCGACCTTATACTCGCGACGAATTCTCTCAACGTACACGTCAAGATGAAGTTCACCCATACCAGCAATCAGGGTTTCGCCGCTTTCTGGATCGGTTTTAACTTCGAGAGTCGGGTCCTCCTTACGAAAACGATAAAGCGCCTTGGCAAGTTTATCGGAATCTCTTGTTTCAAGGGGTCTAATGGCGACTTGAATAACAGGTTCAGGCACAAAAATCGATTCAAGAGCGCAGTAGCGCTCCTTAGAACAATATATTTCTCCAGACGAACAGTCGACGCCAATTACGGCGACAATATCGCCGGCTTCCGCAGAATCCAGTTCGACACGCTGCTCTGCATGCATGCGAAAGATTCGACTAACGCGCTCTTTTTTACCTGTGCTCTGGTTAAAATACGAACTCCCCTTCTCCAACCTACCTTGATAGACGCGCATATAAGTCAACGTACCATAGGGATCGTCGACAATCTTAAACGCCATTGCGACAAGAGGCGCGGATTTATCGGCAGGTTCTAGTTTGAATTTTTCTTCTTCGCCAGTGTCGGGGCTAATTCGATACGCCAAAGCCTCGCGCTCCTCCGGCGATGGGAGATAGCTGGCAATAGCGTCGAGAAGGAGCTGAACCCCCTTATTGCGATAAGCCGACCCAAGGAACACCGGCGTTAGTTGACGCGCAAGCGTCGCGTTTTTAACAACCTGACGAATTAGCTTTTCGGGAACGTCTTTCTCTTCAAGTAGGAGTTCCATCAATTCGTCGCTAAACATAGACAGAGATTCCAACATTTCACGACGCGAGGACTCGTACTCGTCGAGCAGATCGACGGGAACATTCTCGAAACGCAAAATCTCACCTTGGTCTCCATCAAAATAGACGGCTTTACCGGTCACAAGATCAACAACGCCAATAAAGCCATGCTCAATGCCAATCGGAATTTGCATAAGAACGGAGTCGCAGTTAAGCTTATCTCGGAGTTGCTGGACAACGCGACGAGGATTCGCGCCAATGCGATCCATTTTGTTGATAAACGCCAGCCGTGGAACGGCGTAACGCTTCATTTGCCGATCGATTGTAATCGATTGAGCTTGGACGCCGCCAACGGCGCAAAGAACGAGCACGGCCCCGTCAAGCACGCGAAGACTTCGCTCAACTTCAACGGTAAAATCCACGTGACCAGGGGTGTCAATGAGATTAATCGTCGTATCGCGCCAATGAACGCGAGTCGCTGCGCTTGCAATTGTAATACCTCGCTCTTGCTCGAGCTCCATACTATCCATTGTAGCGCCGCCGTCATGAACTTCCCCCATCTTATGGGTACGTCCTGTG